>CAZFVT010000088.1:0-10575 GCA_964522355.1 uncultured Woeseiaceae bacterium
GGAGACGAGCTACGTATACCGCCGGTTACCCTGCCGCCGCCCGGGAATGCACCAAGCCCGGGTTCGGTTCGCCGCATTGAGGATCACATCCTCTTTGAGGACAAGGCGCTCATTGTGGTCAACAAGCCGAGCGGCATCGCGGTGCACGGCGGCAGCGGCATCAGCCACGGCGTGATCGAACTGGTACGCGCCGCGCGGCCGGCGCTCAAGGACCTGGCGCTCGCGCATCGTATCGACCGGGAGACGTCGGGTTGCCTGGTGCTGACCAAGAAGCGCAGTGCGCTGCGGCGGCTGCATGCCCAGTTTCGCGAGGGGCAGGTCGAGAAGAACTATCTCGCACTGATCGCAGGTGACTGGCAGTACGGCGAGGTCAGGCTCGATCAACCGCTGCTTGTGACCAACCGCCAGGGCGGCGAACGTCACGTCATCGTCAGCAAGAAAGGGAAGCCCGCGGAAACCCGCGTAAGGTTGTCGCGGCGCTACTCGACGTCATGCCTCGTGCAGTGTCAGCCCGCCACCGGACGAACTCATCAGATACGTGTCCACCTGGCGGATGCCGGACACCCCATACTTGGGGACGATCGCTACGGCTTCAAGGAGGAGAATGACCGTGTAGCCGCCGCAGGCCTAAGGCGTCTGTTCCTTCACGCGCAGTCAATTTCCTTCCCGGACGAGTCGGGCAACGAGCAGCACTTTGTGGCACCCCTGACGGATGATCTCGAAAGCTATCTCGCCACTTTGCGCGAGTAGCGGGTCTTAAGACTGCAGGTAGCCGAGCTCCAGCAAACAGCCTGCCAGCCAGATCATCGGCAGACCGACCAGCGCGGTCGGGTCGTCTGTACGCACGGATTCGAACAGCACAAAACCGGCCCCTTCGATGCGGAAACTGCCCGCGCAGTCATAGGGCTCGTCGTGTTTGAGATAGGTCTCGGCGAAGCGGCGATCGAACCGGCGAAAACGCACGACGGTTTCATCACAGTATTCATAGCGGCGCCGGCTCCCGGTATCGAGCACGCAAACGGCGGTCAGAAACCGGACAGTTTTCCCGGAGGCAGCCAGCAGTTGCTCAACGGCGGTCGCATGGTCGCCCGGCTTGCCGAGAATCTCCGCTTCCAACACGGCGAGCTGGTCGGCACCTATGATCAGCGACTCACGCTGCTGGTTCGACACTGCCTCGGCTTTCTGCTTTGCGAGGTGGGCAGCGAGCTCCTCTGGCGCCATGCCATCGACCGGCGTCTCGTCGACGTTGGGCGATACCGTCTCGAAATCGTCGAGGAATCGGTCCAGCAGACCACGCCGGTAAACCGACGAGGAGGCCAGGACTATCGGTGCTGCAGACGGGTTTTGCATGGCGCGAAGCGTCAGACGGTTGCCAGGGAATGCGGCCGAGTCTAATGATGGCCGTGAGCGGCCGCCACTCCTGGCACAACGATTACCCGGGCGCAGGCGTTTTATGACTGATTTGGCAGGGTTTTTTGCCCTAAAAACGCCTTTGACAGCGGCCCCACGGGTCCTTATCATGCGCCGCCTCATGGCTCATGCATTGCGCGACAGGAATACGCCAAAATCACTGGCGCAGAGCCGCCAAGTAATTGATTTTGAAGGCACTCTGTCGAGCTTTCAGCGGTTTTGTCAAGTCATCGACGACGACCTGGCCGCGCTCGAAGGCGCCGAAAGGCCAGCAAACTGGCGCGCAAAGCCGCTGGTTGCGCGACTGGAATTCGGTTTTGCGGATCTCGCGGAGTCTCTTCCGGCAGTATCGGGACGGGTGACGGTGGAGGTTGCGCTGGTCTGCCAGCGCTGCCTGGAGGTGATGGAGCTCGGCATTGATGCCGATTTCCGCTACCTGCTGGTACACGGCAAACACACTGACGTGGACGGCTATGACGTGTGGGAGCTCGATGAGCCCTCATTTCGTCCGTCGGACCTGGTTGAGGAAGTGCTCACCATGGCCCTGCCGCTGACGGCAATGCACGAACGCATTGAGGACTGCGGCCCCCTGGCAGGACAACTGGTCGGGGAGCCGGAGAAAACGAATGAAGTGGCACGCCCGTTTGCAGACTTGCGTGCGCTGATGGACAACAAGGATTGAACGCGGTCGCCGCGATATGCCGGCACCGCTAACTCGGCCAGGGTGTTCCCCTGCTCTGACCGTCGGAGAAAAAAATGGCAGTTCAAAAAAGTCGCAGGACCCCAAGCACGCGCGGCATGCGCCGTGCTCATGACAAGCTCAAAGGGCCGGCTCTTTCGGTAGACCCGGTATCGGGTGAAACCCATCTTCGGCATCGTGTTTCGCCGGATGGTTTTTACCGCGGTAAACAGGTCATCGAACAACCCATCGAAGACCTCGACGACGAATAGCGGGCTGCGCCTGACGGCGCCCCGGCTTCCCGAGACCGCCACAATATGGCGACCACGTCGGTCATTTCCCTGGATGCGATGAGCGGTGACCGCGGCGCCGAGGCCGTCGTGCGCGCGGCGAAACTGAGCCTCGACGGGCATCCCAATCTTCGCCTGATTCTGGTTGGTGACAGCGCTGAGCTTGAACCGCTCGTCGCCAGCCATATCGGCAGCGACGAGCGCCTGAGCATCCAGCACGCCGCCGAAGTGGTAGGCATGTCCGAATCGCCTGCCGAGGCGCTGCGTCGCAAGAAAGATTCGTCAATGCGCGTTGCCATCAACCTGGTGAAAGATGGCAAGGCCCAGGCCTGCGTCAGCGCCGGCAACACCGGTGCGCTGATGGCGACCGCCAAGTTTGTCCTGAAGATGCTGCCGGGTATTGATCGCCCGGCGATCATCGCCGAGCTGCCGGCGATCGGCGGTTCCGTTCACATGCTGGATCTTGGTGCGAATACCACGAGCGATCCGCAACAGCTCTTCCAGTTCGCCGTCATGGGATCCATCGTGACCGGCGATATCCGGGCGCTCGAGCAGCCGCGCGTGGCGTTACTGAACATCGGCGTCGAGGACACCAAGGGGCATGACTCGGTCCGGGATGCGGCGAATCTGCTCAAGGCCAGCAGCCTGAACTACGTCGGATTCATCGAGGGCAACGAAATCTTTTCCGGCAAGGCGGACGTCGTGGTTACGGACGGCTTCACCGGCAACGTCGCGCTTAAGACCATGGAGGGCACCGTCGGCCTTGCGCGTCACTACCTGCGGCGAGCCTTCACCCGCAGCCTGTTCTCGAAATTGCAGGCGGTTCTGTCATCGCCGGTTCTTACCCGGCTGCGTCGGGAAATGGATTCCCGAAACTACAACGGCGCGTCTCTCGTCGGACTTAATGGTATCGTTATAAAAAGCCATGGAAGTGCAGACGCTCATGCGTTTCAACACGCTATCGAGACGGCGCTCGTGGAAGTGAAGAACCAGGTTCCGATGCAGATCGGCAACCTGCTGGAACGGGAAGCAGCATGACCTATTCGAGAATCGCCGGAACAGGGCGTTACCTTCCGGAACGCATCCTGACCAATGCGGATCTCGAAAAGATGGTCGACACCAGCGACGAGTGGATTCGCACGCGCACCGGCGTTGAGCGGCGCCACATCGCAGCCGACGACCAGAGCACGTCGGACCTCTGCGTTGAAGCTGCGAAGAGCGCGATGGAGGCCGCCGGCGTTGAACCCGCCGACATTGACCTGGTGGTTATCGGTACCACCAGCCCCGACCTCGTGTTCCCGAACGTTGCGACGATCGTGCAGGACCGGCTTGGCATACCGGCGTGTCCGGCCTTCAGCCTGGAGGCGGCTTGTACCGGTTTCATTTATGCCCTGAGTACCGTCGACAAGTACGTGCGCCTGGGCGAGGCAAAGTGTGCCCTGGTAATAGGTGCGGAGATCATCTCCAAACTGGTCGACTGGACGGATCGCACGACCTGCGTGCTTTTCGGCGACGGCGCCGGTGCAGTTATCGTTCAGCCTTCCGACGAGGAGGGCATCATTTCCTGCAAGCTTGGCGCGGATGGGCAGTATCGGGACCTGCTTTATTACCCCGTCGGCCCGTCAAAGAACCTCGACCTGGCCGGCGTCGGCGATTCGAGTATCCGTATGAAGGGTAACGAGGTGTTCAAGGTTGCCGTTCGTACCCTGGGCAACGTGGCGGAAGCAACCCTTGTCGATAACGGTCTCGCCCAGGACGATCTGGACTGGCTGATTCCGCACCAGGCGAACATGCGCATCATCCAGGCAACGGCCAAGCGCCTGGGGCTGCCAATGGAAAAGGTCATCCAGACCGTTCAGGATCATGGCAACACCTCGGCCGCCTCTGTGCCCATGGCGCTGGATGTGGCAATCCGCGACGGCCGCATCAAGCGAGGCCAGCTGCTCCTGATGGAAGCTTTTGGCGGTGGCTTTACCTGGGGCTCTGTGCTCGTTCGCTATTGATTCGCCGGCGACTGCCGACTACCAGAGCGTTGCTTTTTGCCCGGCCTGCTGATCAGCGGCGAGACGGCGTCGCATGCGTTCGTGCAGCTGCTTGCGACGGCTCTGCAGGCGGCTGGCATTCCTTGCTCCCTTTCCGAGCCGGGCGCGGAACGCGCAAAAATCCTCGTAGGCATCGGAGACGTGGCGCATGTCGATCGTTAGCAGCTCGATCATGATCACGTCATCCAGATAGCCGATGCCCGGCACGTCGTCAGGAATCAGGTCTTCGGGGTCACCGAAGTAGACGAAGGTGCCAAGCAGCTGACCGCGCTCTCTGGCCGGCAGTGCCCATTCCTCGTCACTCAGCATGTCGATAAGGCTTTCGAGCCTTGGCAGGCGATCAGCAATAAAGTCAGGCAGCGGTTTCTGTGAGCGAATATCGCGGATGACCTCGCGAATGGCGTCGACGATCTCTTCGTCGTCAGCATGCCGCACGGCCTCACGCGCGCGCTTCAGTGCCGCTCGGAAAAACCTGAGATCGCGATTGCTGAGAGTGAGTGAGATCTTGACGGTCATGGCCCGGAACCGGTCGGCGACAGGTCGCAAGGCTACCGATGTCTCGAATTCGGGTCAATTTGCTGGGACTCCCGCTAAGTGCTTGATATATTTCCGTACTGCCTTGGAAACTGACCAACGGGTATCAAGCAGGGACATGAATTCACGGAATGACAGAATGCTGCTGCTGGCGACCGCTGTACTGGCATTTCTCGCCAGTGCTCCCGCGCGATCTGAAGTGTTCGAGCTGCCGCCCGAAGGTCAGGATGTCGTCGGTGCGGTTAGTACCGTCAGGTCAACGGCGGACGACACGTTGCTCGATATTGCCCGGCGACACGGGCTTGGCTACGAAGACATTGTCCGGGCCAATCCCGGTGTCGATACCTGGATACCCGGTGAGGGTACCGAGGTCACGCTGCCGACGCGTTTTGTGCTACCGCCGGGTCCGCGGGAAGGCGTGGTGCTGAACCTTGCCGAGTATCGTCTCTACTATTACCCGAAGCCCAAAGCCGGCGAGCCGGCGATGGTCATGACCTATCCGATCAGCATCGGTCGTATGGACTGGGCCACGCCGCTCGGCCGTACCCGGGTGATTGCCAAGGCGCGTAATCCTGCCTGGTACCCGCCGGAGTCGATCCGCAAGGAGCATGCCGAAATGGGCGATCCGCTGCCGCGCATCGTACCGCCGGGGCCGAAAAATCCGTTGGGTGACCGGGCGATGCGCCTGGGCCTCCCCGGCTATCTCATTCACGGGACGAATCGTCCGGCCGGCGTCGGTATGCGCGTTACGCATGGCTGCATTCGCATGTTCCCCGAAGATATCCGTTTCCTGTTCGACCGGATTCCGGTGGACACGGTGGTCCGCATCATCAATGAGCCGGTCAAGGTCGGTTGGGATGGGGACAACCTGGTTGTTGAGGCGCATCGCGTACTGGAATCGGCCGCCGCCGAAGAGGCGGAGACTGCCGTGGCCGTCGCTGCCGCAGAGGGTGGGGTCGAGGTAGAGGACGGGGTCGCAGTAGAGGATGTTCTGGTACTGCCGCCCGTACGGGATGCGATGACCGACCTGACCGAGCGTTTTGTCGCGGCGACGCAGACCCGCGCCGGGAAACTCGACTGGGATATCGCCCAGAGTCTGATCGACGATGCCACCGGTATCCCGGGCGTCGCCGGCGCTGCGGTGGTTGTGGCGAGCAAAAAAAACGCCGCGACAAGCGCGGCGTCTGATTAGCTGTTCTTAACGCTTCGGCTATTTCTGCATCGACGTCTGGAACATGCGCTCGATGCGATCGCGGTTAGCGTCGCAGCAAGACTGAGCTTCCGTTGCAGCAGCAAGTGCCTGGTCGGCCGTGCTTTGTGCTGATGCGGCAGCCTGTGCAGCGCTGTCTGCGGCAGCACGTGCAGCTTCAGCAGCCGAGCGGGCTGCAGCGGCGTCACGAGCGGCGTTATCGGCAGTTTCCTGCGCAGCATCGATGGCCGACTGGCTTGCACAGCCAGAAGCCAGGCCGAAGACGAGCACAATCGCGCCCACTTTCAGTAATTTGTTCATGTTCCAATTTTCCTCTTAGGTGTTGGAGTTGAATTTTTCGGCACGCGCATTTTGTCCCAATACGGCGCAGGCTTCAAACGAAATTACTGATTTATTGTCAGGGTGTTGCAGAACAGCGACAGCCGCTACACGGCGATTTTTACGCGAATTGCTCGTTGCCCTTTGAAACGGATGACGTGCTGATTCGTTGGCCACGTCGTTCTCCACGGTTTCCCGACTGCCCGCATTCACTGGTCAGCCACGCGCTTTACGGTGCTGCCGCCGCTGTGAAAAGCGTTGAGTCTGGCCGTCCCGGAGGTCTTGCGGCGCTTCCTGACATCCTGTTTGCAAATTCCATGGATACTAGATAAATTTACACCACTGGATATTTGTACAGGTATCTAACATGGCCCAACTGACCCCCCGTCAATCTCAAGTTTTGCAGATTATTCAAGATTTTATTGCCGAATACGGCATGCCGCCGACGCGTGCAGACATTGCCAAGGAGCTCGGCTTTCGTTCGATTAATGCCGCCGAAGAGCATCTGAAGGCGCTGCAGAAGAAGGGTGTGCTGGAGCTCATTCCGGGCGCATCACGTGGCATCCAGCTTAAGGATTCGCTGCGTGAGCAGATGGGCCTGCCGCTGGTTGGTCGGGTTGCTGCCGGTAGTCCGATCCTGGCCGAGGAGCATATCGAGGCGCATTACCAGATTGATCCGGGCATTTTCGATCCGCGGCCGCATTACCTGCTCAGGGTGTCCGGCATGAGTATGAAAGATGTTGGCATTCTCGATGGCGATCTCGTCGCCGTGCATCGCACGCCTGAAGTCCGCAGCCGTCAGATCGTTGTCGCGCGCATTGAGGATGAAGTCACCGTCAAGCGTTACCGCCAGGAAGGCAAGATGGTTTGGCTGCTGCCGGAAAACGAAGAGTTTGAACCGATCCAGGTGGACCTGAACACCCAGGCCATGGTGATCGAAGGTGTCGTTGTCGGGGTCATCCGTAACGGCTCGCGTGTGCACTAGCAAGCGATACTGGCGTTTCCGTACTGGCTGTGGACGATGCGATCGAGAAACTACTGCAGAAGAACCCACGGCTTTGGCGGGGACGTTCCTCTGCACCTGACTGGCAGGGCATAGCAAGTGGCTATCCGCTACTCGATCAGCACCTGCCCGGCGGAGGCTGGCCGCCTTATGCACTGACCGAGATTCTTCTGGCTCAATACGGCACTGGTGAGCTCAAGCTCCTGATGCCAGCTCTGGCGCGCCTGAGCCAGTCGAATCACGATGCCGGGAGTGCCGGCTGGATAGCCTGGGTGGCGCCTCCCTACCAGCCCTATCCACCGGCACTTGTGCAGTGGGGTGTTGATATTTCCCGCGTGCTCATTGTGCGCCCGGGTAAATCGACCGAGGCGCTATGGGCCGCCGAGCAGGCGTTATCCAGCGGCAACTGTTCGGCCGTGCTGTTGTGGTCGAACAGCATCGATGATGCCAGCAGTCGCCGGCTGCAGCTGGCGGCCGAGGAAAGCCGGAGCTGGGCGATTGCCTTTCGGCCACTGGATGCTGCCCGGCAGAATTCTGCAGCGGCCTTGCGCATTCGCCTGATGCCGGATCCCAGGGGTGTAGAGCTTCGTGTTCTGAAGAGTCGCGGCGGCCGTCCGGTGACCCTGTACAACGTGACCGATGACGATGCCGGCAACGGCGTCCATCCCGATGGCGTTAACAGTCGCTGACCCATGTCCACGGCCGATGACATGCCTGCCGTTCGCCAGGACAGTCAGTCGACGGCGGCTTCCGCCGGGTTAAGGCAGCAGCGCCGGCCTGCCGCCGGCGTGCAGCAGTCACTGGCACTACCGCCGGTAGCGACGGTTCGTAAGCCTGAGGTTCCGCCGACGGCAGATACGGCTGTCCGTCATAAACTCTGGCTTTGCCTTTACCTGCCACGTTTACCCCTGGACGCGCTGCGTCGTCGTGAGACCACCACAGGCTATGCCGTTTATGCCGAGCAAAGCGGTATTCGCCGGATCCTGATGGTGGATGATGCGGCCGAGGCTGCGGGCATTGAGCCGGGTATGTCCGTGAATGCGGCCTTGTCACTGAACCCGGAGCTGGTGCTGGAAGAGCGGGCCCCGGCGCGTGAAGACCAGCTGCTAAAGGACATTGCGGCCTGGGCAGAGCGCTTTACGTCCTTCGTGGTGGTGGAATCGACAGACGCACTGCTACTCGAAGTGGCCGGCAGCCTGCGCCTTTTCGGCGGCCTGGGACGCATTCGACGGGAGGTCGACCGGGCGCTCTCCCATGCCGGCATACGCCTGTGCCTGGCATCGGCGGCAACGCCGTTGGCCAGCCTGTGGCTCGCCCGTTCAGGCCGGACGCGCGCGCAGGACGATGACGGTGCGACAGACGGGCTGGCGGGCCGTCTCGCCTCGATACCGCTTGCCAGCGTGGGCTGGCCGCCAACGGTCATCGACAAGATGCGCGGTATGGGGATTGCCTGCGTTGGCGATTGCCTGCGTTTACCGCGCCAGGGTTTCGCCCGCCGGTTTGGTATTCGCTACCTGAACGATGTCGACCGTGCGCTGGGCCGTCTGCCGGATCCGCGCGATCACTTTCGTACGCCGGAACGTTTCTCGGCCGACTACGAGTTCGAGGCGGAACAGGATGACAGCGAGCGCATCCTTTATGCCTGCCGTGAGCTGCTGGTAAAGCTCGAGGATTTCCTGCGTACCCGCCAGGTGCAGATACAAAGCATCCAGTTCAGTTTTTTCCACCTGCGCGCCGATGCCACGCACATCACCCTGGGCTGTGTACGTGCGGGGCAGGCGGTGGATCACTGGTTTGATTTACTGCGTATTCGTTTCGAGCAGCTTGCATTGCCGGAGCCTGCGATCGCCGTGTGCCTGCGCGGCGGTCGTGGCGAGTCAGCAACGTTGACGACGCCGGGACTGCTGGATACGGACAGCAACCGGCAGGCGCCCCTGCCGATTGACTACCTGGTCGAAAGGCTGAGTGCGCGCATCGGTGAATCTGCCGTTCAGGGCGTTATGGCGGTTGCTGAGCACCGACCGCAGTATGCCTGGCGGGCAACGGCGCCGGTGGAGCCGCCGCCGCACTGCGCGGCTGCCATGCCGGCGTCCTGGAACGAGGCCGAAGTGCCGAAGCTGCTGGACGATATTCGCCTGAGCAACAGCCTGCTGCTGCGACGGCCGCTGTGGATTCTGGACACCCCGGAGCCGCTGTCCGTGCAACGCGGCAAACCGCTGTTTGACGGTTCGCCGCTCGAGCTGGAGGGTCCGGAGCGGCTGGAGTCCGGCTGGTGGGATGAGTCCGGTATTGCCCATGATTATTTTGTTGCGCGTGGCAAAGGGGGCGTGTGCCTGTGGGTCTACCGCGATCGGCGTGGGCGCGATTCGACAGCCTGGTTTTTACATGGCCGGTTTGGCTGAACCCTCCAATAGCTGTCATCTGGCGGCAACCCGTGGCCACGACCTGACAGGATGAGCCACTACGCTGAATTGCATGCGATCAGCAACTTCACGTTTCTGCGTGGCGCATCGCATCCGGAGGAACTGGTCGAGCAGGCAGTGGCGCTTGGCTATTCGGGGCTGGCGATAACCGACGAGTGTTCGCTGTCGGGGATCGTGCGCGCGCACATAGCGGCGAAAGAGCATGGCCTTGAGAAACTGATCATCGGTGCAGAGTTTCGCCTTGCGACCGGGCTCAAGCTGGTCGTGCTGGTGCAAAGTCATCGCGGCTATACCGCGCTTTGCCAGCTCATCACGCAGGGGCGCCGAGCCGCCGAGAAGGGCAGCTATCACGTACTGCCTGCCGACTTCATCGACCGGCTACCGGATTGCCTGGTGCTCTGGGTGCCGGGAAACCACGATCCCCGGGAGCTCGACGGCAAAGGCTGCGTCGATCGCCGCAGCGCCAGGCTCGCCGGCCTGTCGATCTACGGCCTCGGCGGCGCCGGTCCGGCGTTTCACCAGCTCGGCGACCTCCGGATAAAAAATCTGCGGCAGGTCGGCCTCTTCCCGGAAATCGGGCACCAGGCTTTCGAAATCGACTTTCTCGAACCCTTCCCGGTCGAGGGAGAAGGTCTTCCCGGCCAGACGGGCGTTGTGGATTTCCAC
>CAZFVT010000089.1:0-10509 GCA_964522355.1 uncultured Woeseiaceae bacterium
GCTATTAAGGACGGTTAGGTGTCTGGTTGGCATCCCGATTCTCCCGGCAGGCGGATTCGCGAACTGCGAATCTCTCCGGTATTCACTTTCGACGATTCGGACCTGGATAAACCTGAGGAAAGGATTGAGCTTTCCTTGAGTTTTCCTGTGGGCGGGTAACCGACGGCCTCGACAGGCGTCGCCTGGCGCCGGCCAGCTGTTGGCGGACGCTTCTAAAGCTCGCTGTTCGGGCTTTCGAGGCGAGCCCGATAAGTGACGGCTTCCTGAGATTGGTTTGAACGCTCCAGTGCGGTCACCAGGCTGGAGAGCGCGGCCTGCGTTGCCGGGTTGCTGTCTCCCAGGCCAGATTCAAGCCTTGGCACCGCGGCGATGAGCAATTCAATAGCCGGCTCGAACCGGGCTTCGCCAATCAGCGCCGCCGCGTATATCGAACTGGCGCGCGCCGTGCGCCAGTGATCTTCACCGTAGCGACTCTCAAAATCCTTCCAGGCGTCGTCGGCGAGCTTCTTGCCCTCCTCAAGCTTGCCACGCTTGATCAGTACGTCCGCCAGCGCCTCGCCGGCCGAAAAAATTCGCCGATGGCCCGGTGCCGACACCATGATTTGCAGCTGCAAGCCTTCCCGCAGGATAGCTTCGGCAGCCTGCAGCTGACCTTGAGCGCCCAGGATGCGCCCAAGGTTTGTGGTGGCCGTGGCGACCTGAGTGTGCTCGGGACCATAAACGCTTTCGAACATCGCCAATGCTTCGCGCTGCAGCGTCTCAGCTTCGACGAGCTGCCGGCTGCGCAGCAGGGCCTGAGCCAGGTTGTTGAGCGCGTTGGCCGTTTCCGGGTGACCGTCGGGATATAGCTGCCGGTAAGACTCGAGGGATGCCCTGTACACGGCGATGGCTTCCGAGGATCTGTTGCGTTGACTCAGCGTGAGAGCCAGGTTGTTTCTCGCGGTTGCCGATCTGGGGTGGACCGGGCCGTAAAGATCATCGAAGGCCTCTACGGCACGTCGTTTGTACGCCATGGCGTTCTCGAAGTCGCCATACATGTCGAAAATGACGCCGAGGTTTC
Source organism: uncultured Woeseiaceae bacterium (assembly GCA_964522355.1). Lineage (GTDB taxonomy): Bacteria > Pseudomonadota > Gammaproteobacteria > Steroidobacterales > Woeseiaceae > JBFGFX01. Next base: position 1,061 of record CAZFVT010000089.1, read on the forward strand.
CAATTATGTCGGCGCGGATAATCCGATCAACCGGCTCCGCCGACTGAACGAGCTCCAGTGCGCGGATGAAATGGTCTCGCGCGCCCTCGAGGTCTGACTGCAGATAGGCGGCCGTTGCCAGCCGCTGGAGCGAACCAACGTAGGCCGCCGTTTGTTTGCCACCGCTCAACGCGCGAACGCGGAGGGCTTCTTCATGCAAATCAATCGCGCTGTCCGGGTCGCCGAGGTACGCACGGAGCGTGCCCAGCTGATCGAGGCTGTCGGCCAACAGCTCGCCTTCTTCGCCCAGGTTGCGGCGGAGTATCAGCGCTTCTTCCGCTAAAGGAATGGCCTCTGAATAAAGGCCGAGACTGGCATAGACCCGGGCCATCGTGGACGAGAGTCTTGAACGGACCGATGGGTCGGCAGGCAAATCGTCCATGCGCTGCACGGCGCTGTCCAAAACCTCTCTTGCTGTGATGCTGTTTCCGCGAGCCTGCGAGGGATCGGAGACTTCGAACAGGCCGACCAGAAAATCGGAAATCTGAGTGGCCGTTTCCGCCTCCTGTCTGGCAACTTGTTCGGCGTCTGTTGCTCGCAAGTAACCAACGGTCGCCGCAAAGGCTCCGCCAACGATCGCCAGGAGCGCAACCGATGCAGCCGCGACCCCTGCGCGATTGCGCTGTGCGAAGCGCCTGAGGAGATAGCCGGTGCTGGGAGGTCGTGCCGATACCGGCTGTCGATTCAGAAATCGCTGACAATCCACGGCCAGCGCGTTGGCCGTCTCGTAGCGCCGTGTGCGGTCTTTTTCGATCGCCTTCATGACGATCCAGTCGAGGTCACCCTTTAGCTGGCGGCCGAGTTCGGGCGCACTTGTGTCTCTCGCGTTCGCAATCTCATCCTGCGTCGAGTCGACGGACGTCAGGCGGGCACTCGGCGTTGGCGGAACCTTGTCGCGTATGACGGCCGGCAGCGCCACTTCGCGTACTGTCGTGAGATCGAGAGGTAACGTACCGACGAGGAGCTCATAGAGCACAACACCCAGCGAGTAGATGTCCGCCCGGCTATCGACGTCTTGAGCCGAGAGACCGGTTTGCTCCGGACTCATGTAGTGTGGTGTGCCGATGAACTGTCCGATCCGCGTCTGAAGTGTTGCTTCCGTGAGCGGCACTTCCATCGCCTTGGCAATGCCGAAGTCGATGACTTTTGGTTGCGGTTCACCGTCGACCAGCGTGACAAGAATGTTGGAGGGTTTGAGATCCCGATGCACCAGGCCCTTGAGGTGCGCATGCTGCACAGCGTGACAGACCGCCACGAAAAGCATGAGACGCTTTGTCGTGTTCAGGCGATGGTGGTCGCAAAACTCGGTGATCGGCAGTCCGTCGACGTATTCCATGACGAAGTACGGACGCCCGCTGTCGGCCACGCCGCCGTCATGGATTTTCGCGACGCCAGCATGATCCAGCACGGCCAGCGCCTGCCGCTCCGATTCGAAGCGTGCGACGATCTGCTTCGAGTCCATGCCCGGCTTAAGGATTTTGAGTGCCACCGATCGCCGGACCGGCTCGTCCTGTTCGGCCAGATAGACAACCGCAACACCGCCTTCACCCAGTGCTTTGGCGATGCGGTAGGGGCCGATTCGATCCGGCTGCTCCTCAACGGTCTGCTCATCCATCTTTCAAGCTCAGGACAGCAAGTCAGGCTTCAGTATAAACAACCGCCGACCCCGGACGCCCAGCGGATATACTGAAGACGATTGCGTCGGGGTGTAGACCGAGACGATCTGAAACGCCTATAACCTGGGAGTACCGGGAAAATTGAGCACGACGAAGGCAGATCCGCGGCAGGGGTTTCGTGTCGGCGATTGGGAGGCACACCCGACGGCCGGTGAATTGGTCGGCCACGATGGCGCGGTTCAACGCATAGAACCAAAGGTTATGGACGTGTTGGTTGAGCTGGCGCGGTCCTGGCCCGATGTTCTCGAACGAGAGGATGCGATCCGGGCCGTCTGGGGTGCTCGTCCGGTTGCAGATGACGGTCTTGCGCGATGCATCGCCTTGCTGCGCAGGGCGCTCGGCGACTCCCGCACTGATCCGGCCTATATCCAGACCGTGCCGAAACGCGGCTATCGGCTGCTCGCTACGGTTGAGTTCGGAACTCCATCTAGGCGCGTCACGGCATCCGACGATGCAACCGTCGGGGAGTCCGTCGACGCATGGTCAGGGCCGGTGGAATTCGACAACCTCCGTATCGTTCGGCTCCTGGGGCGCGGCTCTATGGGCGTGGTCCACCTCGCCCAGGAAACCAATCTCGAACGTTTGGTTGCTGTGAAGACCTTGCGCGGAGCCCTCGCTCGAGACGAGCGAGCGCAACGTCGTTTCAAACGGGAAGCCTCTGCCGCTGCGCGAATAGACCACCCCAACGTGACGCGAGTCTATCGGCTCGGCGAGCGTGCCGACGGAGCACCATACCTGGTCATGCAGTACGTCCGAGGCCGCACACTGATGTCAGTGATGGCGAGCTCCGGTAGTCTTGATCAGTCCAGTGCGGTGTCCTTCCTCCGCCAGGTCTCGCAGGGGCTTGAGGCGGCGCACCGCGAGCGCGTCATTCACCGCGACGTCAAGCCGGGCAATATTCTGATTGAAGATGAGACAGATGTGGCGACCCTGAGTGACTTCGGTATTGCCGGCATTCAGGAAACCGGTGCGAGAATCGCCACCCGACTGACACAGCACGGCGAAGTACTGGGAGACGTCCGCTACATCAGCCCGGAGCAGGCACGCGGGGATCCGCCCACGCCGGCAAGCGATATCTACAGCCTAGGTATCGTCGCTTACGAGCTGCTGACCGGCGCCTACCCATACCGCGAAGACGGCAATGGACTTCTGCCGCATCTCGAAGACGATCCGAGATCAATCTCGGAGACCGGTACCGAGGTCGATCCGTCGCTGCAACGTATGGTCATGCAGGCCCTGTCGAAGATACCGGAAGATCGCCCGACAGCAACTCAATTCCTGGCCGCGCTAGCCGGCGATTCAGTGGCTTCAGCCGACAATCACGTGGGGTCTGTCAACGAGCGTGGGACGCGCGGCCGATTCACAAGGGCGCTTGTGCTCGTCGCGATCGTCATTGTCGGTCTGGTCATCGCGGCGTTTCTGACCTGAAGGGCCGTTCACTCCCGAGAACGCGGGACGCTAAGGTCAGCGATCCCGCTTGCGCAGTCTGCGCCTTGTAATCGTGAGGATCGAGGCGAGACGGCGGTTACCGTCCTATGGTCGTCGGCAAGAATCGATTGGCCGATTCGTCAAGGTCATGAACCTGCAGTATTCGCGCCGTCAGTTCTCCAAGGTCAAACTGGTTAGCCGCATTCAGGTCGGGCAGGTAGTTGCTCGGCAGCGCTTCAAAGCCATGCAAGGCACCGACGATCGAGCCGACCATGGTTGCGACGGTGTCGGTGTCATTGCCGATGTTGACCGCAGCGATAATCGACGCTTCCGGATCATCGCCGCAGCACGCCAGTATTCCAAACACGGCCGGTACGGCTTCGCTGGCATGGAGGCCCGTGCCTATGATGTCTGCCAGCTCTGACACGGCGGTTTCCCAGGATGCGTGCTTTTCGCCGATCTGCGCCGCCAGTTCAATTCTCCGGGCAACGCTCGGGCCGGCCATCATCATCGCGCCCTGATGCTCTGCGTGTTCGTAGCCCTGATCGGCCCCTTTAATGGCGGCCGCTATGACTTCTTTCATCGTCATTCCATCCGAGAGTGCGGCATTGACCGCCGTTGACACGGCGCATGCCCCGGACACTGAAATCACGTTGTTATGCGTAAAACGCGCGATGTTGTAGGTCGTCGCAATCAGGTCTTCCGGTGACCGCAGTGACAGCAGGGATGCCGACCAGGCCTTCATGGCTGCGCCGTTGGTCGCCGAAGCGTTGCCGTTGTTGATCAGGATGACATCCTGCTTGGGCTCGCCGGCTTCAGCATCTCCCTGGAGAGACTGGCGCGTGTCGTTGAAGATGCGCTGCATCGCCGCGCGGGTCGTTGGGCCTGTGAAGTTCGGATAAAAGGGATAGTCTATCCAGCGTCTGAAAGCGTTGCTCAGTACGTCATCACTAACTTCACCGTCCTTATCCAGCGACGCTTCCAGGATGAACCGGCCCTGGGTGAAGTCGTCCGTCACCATAGCCGCGTCATTGCAGCGGCCAAAGGTGTCCTGTGGTGGCGCAATGAAGGTGGTAACCCATCCATCGAAATCCGCCTTTATCTGCCCAATCGTCCTTAACTCTGTTGCTGCGCCCATCGCATCACCCGCCGCAGCTCCGACCAGAGACCCCAGAACCTTATTCTTCAATGTCGACATTCTCTACTCTTCTCATTCACGAATTTGTTGGCTGTTTTCGAATCAGGCAATGCGGACATCGCCCCCTTTTTTCCTACCACCAATGCACCACAGGCATTGGCAAATTTGATGGCCGCTACCAGGTCCTCATCGGCCCAGCGCTCCAGCGGCATTAACCGGCTGATAAAAGCGGCAACAAAGGCATCGCCGGCACCCGTCATATCCACGACGGGCACGTCGTAACCTTCAACGGAGAACTCAGATTGCCCGGTTAGCAGCATTGCGCCTTTTTCTGCTCGAGTAACGATCTTCAGTTCAGACGGCCAAAACCTGATTTTCTCGATGCCTTCTCGAATGGAGTTCTCGCCGGTTAACAGACGTAGCTCATCGTCAGACATTTTTGCAATGTCAGCCAGCTTCAGCGCCTCCAGGGTGGTTGGCACCATCAGTGCCGGGTCATCCCACCTGTCGATGCGCATGTTCGCGTCCACACACACGCGCGCGCCGGCGGACTTTGCCTGCTCTATCGCGAAGAGCGTGGCTTCCCGGGATGAGGGCTGCGAGAGCATGAAGCAGCTAACGCAAAGCCAGTCGCCCTTTTTGAACGACGGAATTTCAGCGCTGGCCAGGTGAGAGTCAGCGCTGGGTGTCTCCATAAACGTGAATTCTCGCTCACCGGATTCGGCTACCGACACCCTGACCAGTCCCGTCTGATGACCGTAGCCAAGCACAACGTGGCTTGTATCGACGTCTTCCTGTTCGAGCGTGGCTGTCAGTAGGGCGGCGTAGGGATCATTACCGAGCTTCGTAATCAGCGCGCTTTCTGCTCCCAGTCTCGACAACGCCACCGCGATGTTGGCGCCAGTGCCTCCCGGTAGTTCCTCGCTGGACGTGCCGTCTGAAATCACGTCAACCGCGGCATCACCAATGACCCAGCACAGCGGCATGTTTCGCCTTACCGGCTCTTTGCCAGGTTGAGATCGGACGCGATGTCCCTGTAGTACTCATTACTAATGACATACCTGCGCATGACCAGGCCAACGCCCAGGTGAAAGACCGCGGGGATGACGGTCACCATCAGGGCCAGCCCGTTGAGCGTAAACTCGCTCTGCTCGGTATCCGCCTCGTAGTTGAAATAGCTCAACAGGAATCCCAGCAATCCACCGGCAATGCCCATGCCAAATTTCTGACAAAAAGAGACGCCGCCGAACGCCAGCCCTGAAACCCGGGTACCCGTTTTTCTGTGCCCATAGTCAACGACCTCGGCGATGGAGGACCAGAAGATTGGTGAGTACAGATCCGCGGCAAACCAGATCAGGAACGTAAAGACGAATGCCAACACCCGGTCGTCCTGACCGACGGTGAAGTACATGGCGATAGACAGCGCGAACGTCAGCAGCTGGCTGTATCTGAACAGCTTGATCTTGCAGTAGTACTTGGTAATCCAGGTGCTGGCTATCATTGCCAGAATAGAAGCGGCCACCCCCGTTGAAAGAAACGGTGAAATCAAAGCATCACCGCCATTCAGGTAGTACTTGGCGTAGTAGGTCGCGACCGATCCTCGAATCACGAATCCGCACATCAGCATGACCAGGGCGGCGCATAAGAGAAGCCACTGGTCGTTCCTGAATAGCAGTCTAAGCTGCTGTTTCAGCGAGATTTTCTCAATGACCGGCCTGAGGCGTTCCTTCGTCGTGAAAAAGCAGATCAGGAACAGGATGGAGCCCAGGATTCCCATCAGGCCCATGGCGGGTTGATAGCCTGCCTGCATGTCGCCGTCGCCAAGATAAAGAGCCAATGCGGGCACAACGATGGTGACGAGAAACGCGGCGATCTTGACCAGGACAAAGCGATAACCGTTGGCGCTCAACCGTTCCGCCGGGTCGTTCGTGATCACGCCAATCAGTGATATGTACGGAATGGTTACAACGGTGAACATTAACGTGAGCAGGGTGTAACTGAAGTAAGCCCACGCCAGCTTGTACGTATAGGCAAGGTCCGGCGTGATGAACGCCAGGTACACAGCAACGCCGAAAGGGATGGCGAACCACAGCATGAACGGTCGATAGTGACCGTGCTTGCTGTTACACCGGTCCGTGACCATTCCCATCACAGGGTCGGAGACTGCATCGATCAAGCGCACGACGATAAACAGGACGCCCATATCGGCCGGATCCAGCCCGTAAATGTCGGTATAGAAGTAGGCGATGATGAGTTGCATGGTGATGATGACAATGTTGACTGCCATGTCACCTGCGCCAAACCCAAGTTTCTCGGTGATGCTGAGTTTCATTGCGCTCATCTAAAGGACCTTTTCACTCTTCGCAAACTCTTGCCCTCATCAGGAACAGCCAGGAACCGCAGGTTATTGCATGTAGCGGGTATCTCCAGCAAAGCTGCCTGATCCGTCGCCGCGTCATGCGCGAGCCGGAGTATTGCACGATTGAGGCGAGTCTGGTCAGCCCCGACCCTGTGACTCCCGCAGCCGTTACTCCAGCCGCGCGCGACCGAGCATTGAATCTGTCCGATGATCCGGGTTGCCGGTACACTAGTCGCAGCAAGCTCGGGCCTAATCAACAACAACGACAAAGTGGGCTGATGTCCGATCGACAGACGTTTTCTTCCCGTTTCACCACGGTGCTGACCATGGTTGGCGTGGCCGTCGGCCTCGGCAACGTATGGCGATTCCCCTACATGATGGGTGAGTACGGCGGTTCCGCCTTCCTGATTGTTTATCTCGTCTTTACCGTCCTGCTCGCGGTGCCCGCGATGACCGCGGAGTGGGCACTGGGCCGGGAAACGGGCCGCGGGCCGATCGGCGCGCTCTCAACGGTATGGGGCAGCCGCTGGGGCAGGCGTATCGGCGGGCTGCTCGTGTTTACGATGGTGGTCTCTACGTCCTACTACCTGGTCGTCATCGGCAACATCGCTTTTGCGGCCTCGTTTTCAACGGTGAACGGCTTTAGCGAAGGCACTTTGGCCGATTTCCAGGCGCTCTTTGCCGACGGGTGGCTGCAGTACGGCTTCGCGCTGGGCGTGCTCGCGGCTGCGATGTACGTACTCTACCGGGGCATCAACAAGGGCATTGAGGCCGTCAGCCGCCTGTTCGTACCGGTCTTTACCTTGGTGATCGTCTACCTGGTGGTCAACGCATTGTTCCTGCCCGGCGCGCCTGAGAAATTTGTCGCCTTCCTCAAGCCCGACTTCTCGGTATTGAACGCCGAACATGTCTTCGCGGCTCTCGGCCAGGCGTTTTTCTCGCTCGGGCTGGCGGGCACGATCATGGTGATCTACGGCTCATACATGCAGCCGGGCCAGCACATTCCGCGCATCGCGGCCTTTACGGCGCTCGGTGACGTTGGTGCCGCGTTCCTTGCCTCCTTGTTCATCGTGCCGACGATTCTCGTCTTCGGCCTCGACCTGTCGCAGGGGCCGACCCTGGTTTTCACCACCCTGCCAAACCTCTTCAGCGTCATGCCCGGAGGCCGGGTGCTCGGCAGTGCGTTCCTCGCGGTGCTCAGCCTGATCGCGTTCCTGTCCGTGCTTGGTGCGCTGGAAGGCATCGTCGGCAGCATCGCCGAAATGCTGACCATCCGTTCGAGCCGGACGAAGGTCATCCTGGCGATCTTTGTCGTAGAAGCTATCGTCATGCTGCCGAGTTCGCTCGATCCGGGCATCGTCGGCACCCTCGACCTGATCTTCGGCTCGGGCATGCAGATGTTGGGCAGCTTGATCGCTATGATTACGGTCGCGTGGGGCCTCGGTGCCGCGACGACGAAACTGCAACTCTTTTCCGGACAGTCGGCTGGCTGGCACGACACCTACTTCCTGTGGCTGAAGTGGGTCGTACCAAGCGTGCTGCTGGTCGTACTGGCTGGTTATGTCTTGAGCAACTTTTAGGTCGATACATGACAAAGAAATTCTCAACCCGCGCCATCCACGCGGGTGAAGGCTGGGACCGTGCAACCGGCGCGCACAACACGCCGATCTACCAGACGGCGACGTTCTCCTTCGAGACAGCCGAGGAGATGGCTGACGCGATCATCAAGAATCCGCTGGAGAGTTTCTTCTACTCGCGAACCGCGAACCCGACGACGGCCGCGCTGGAAGCCAAGATCGCGTCACTCGAAGGCACGGAATCGGCGCTGGTCACGTCCTCCGGCATGGCCGCCGTTGCGATCTCGATCCTGATTTCCGCGAAGGCCGGCGATCATGTCGTCGTGACGAACGACCTGTTCGTCATCAGCCGACAGTTCTTCGAAGATGACTGCCCGGCGATGGGCATCGAGGTGACGATGGTTGATGTCCGTGACCTCGATGCGGTGCGGGCGGCTATCCAACCGAACACGACGGCGTTGTTCGTGGAGACGGTCACCAACCCGAACATCTATATCTCGGACATGCCGGCACTGCGAGAGATTGCTGATCAACACGACCTGACGCTCATCGTCGACAACACGTTCCTGAGTCCGTATCTCATGCGCCCGGCAGAACACGGCGCGGACATGGTGCTGCACTCGGCGACCAAGTACATCAGCGGCCACGGCGACACGATAGCCGGGTCACTGGCCGGCACCGATGCCAACATGAAAAAGGGGCGCCTGAAGCTGGATTCGTTCGGCCAGTGCCCGAGCCCCATCGCGTCCTGGCTGGTCATGCGCGGCGTGCGGACCCTGCCACTCAGAATGCGGCAGCATTCGGAAAACGCCCAGGCGCTCGCCGAATACCTGGAAGGCCACGAGAAAGTAGAGTGGGTGAAGTATCCGGGGCTCGAAAGCCACCCGCAGCACGCGCTGGCAAAGACCCTGCTGCCGCAGGGCTGTGGCGGTATCTTGAGTTTCAGGATCAAGGGCGGTGCAGACGAGATGAACCGCTTCGCCAACAGCCACGAACTGTTCGGCAGGGGCGTAAGCCTGGGCGACGTGTTTACGCTGGTTTACCCGCAGCCCTGGCGCGACAATCTAATCCGCATCTCGGTCGGCTGTGAGGATGCCGACGACATCATCGCCGAGTTCGAAACGACCTTGCGCCAGGTCTAGGCAGGATCTCGCAATCTGAACTCGACGAATATCCCGCTGCGGCGTCGCTCAGTTGGGTGCCGGGCAGTACTGTTTGATGAAGTCGCTGTG
>CAZFVT010000090.1:0-10492 GCA_964522355.1 uncultured Woeseiaceae bacterium
GCTGCACTGCCGCGCTCGGGCGGCGAATACAATTTTCTTGCCCGCATCTATCATCCCGCAGCGGGCTTTGTCTCCGGGTGGGTATCAGCGACCATCGGCTTTGCCGCACCCACCGCGCTCGCGGCTATTACCTTCGCCGCCTACGGAACCTCCGCGCTGCCGATGGAAACAACCGACTGGACGCGAAAGCTCGCAGCCGCGGCACTGGTCATTGTCCTCACGGCCGTGCACGCCGGCAGCCGGCGCAGCAGCGGCGGCGTTCAGGTTGTATTTACCATCCTGAAGGTTGCGGTGATCGTCGTCTTTTGCCTGGCGGCGCTCGCCTTCGCGGACCCGATCCAGCCAATGCGTTTTCTGCCAGCTGCAGGCGACGGTGCCCTGCTGACCGGCGGCGCGTTCGCCGTGTCCCTCATCTACGTCAGTTACGCTTACACCGGCTGGAACGCGGCCACGTATCTGAGCAGCGAACTCGAGGACCCACAGCGGACCCTGCCGTGGATACTGCTCTCAGGCACCGCCATCGTCACCTGCCTGTACGTCGCGCTGAACTACGTGTTCCTGAGCGTCGCTCCTGTCGACGCCATGGTGGGACAGGTCGAGGTTGGCTATATCGCGGCGGAAACGGCGTTCGGAGAAATCGGCGGGCGCCTCACCGGCCTGGTGCTCGCGCTGCTGCTGGTCTCAACGGTAAGCGCGATGACGATTGCCGGTCCGCGAGTGCTGCAGGTCATCGGCGAGGATTTTCCGGGGCTGCGGATGCTGGCGAAAACCAATGCCGACGGCATCCCGTCCACCGCCATCTACATTCAGTCGACCCTGGCCGTGATCTTCATCCTGACCTCGACATTCGAGTCTATCCTCGTTTTTGCAGGCTTCACGCTCGCGCTCAACAGCTTCGCGACGGTACTCGGCGTTTTCGTGCTTCGCATCCGACAGCCGGATCTGCCGCGGCCGTATCGCACGTTCCTGTTCCCGCTACCGCCACTGATCTACCTGGCGCTAACGGCCTGGACGCTCTACTTCGTGCTGGTGAACAAGCCGACGGAGGGCCTGTTCGGCCTCGGGCTCATTGGTTCCGGTTTGCTCTTCTACTGGCTGTCGGCCGCCGGCAGCCGTCAGTCCTCGTCGACCACGTCCACCTGACCGGTCATACGTCGCCAGATGTGCGACCAGGACACGCCAATAGCGAGCAGTCCCGACAGGCAGATCAGCACGACCCAGGTAATCGCAGTCCCGGAGTCAAGCGTCAGCACACCAAAGTCCAGCAGCAACCACACCAGGGTGGCGAAAAATGCCGCGCCAAGTGCCAGCCCGATTGGGCCGAGCGACTGGAAGCTGGCAACCGCGAATATGGACCAGCCGATGAGCAACAGGATACCAACGAAAAAGTGCAAAGCGCCCAGCGTCCCAAGGCTTACGGCCGAGGAAACCCAGTCGTAGAAGGAAAACGACGTCGGATTGTAAGTCGCCAGCACCAGCACCAGTGCCGCCACGATTCGTACCAGAAAATCACCTGCACTTAGATCCCGGTAAGAGGATCGGGATTTGGATTGTCCGGCCATGTCAGTACTCCTCGACAGTCAGTTTGGTTGCAGGGTCTTGTGGTGGATTCGCACCGGGTCGCGGAGCCGCCCCGGCGGGCCCGACCTGGCCCGCCGACGCTTTAACCGCCGCTTCCCGTTGATATCGACGGCCGCCCAAATGGCAGCCGCCAGGCATCAGGTGTTTGATGCCTCGAAGATGCTGCCAATCGAAGCGTCCAGGGTCGCGTTGAACTCGTCATCGCTCTGCTGGGCGCTCAGACCCTCGGCCAGGGCGCGGGAGAAGCTGGCGACCATGCCCTTTTGCCGGCTGAGTCGATCGTTGGCTTCTTCGCGCGCGTAGCCGCCGGAAAGCGCAACGACACGCGCCACGTTCGCATGAGCTACGAAGTCAGCGTACAGATCATCCTGTTCCGGAAGAGTCAGCTTCAGCATAACGATTTCATCCGCGCCGAGGCTGTCCAGGTTGCGCTTGATGGCTTCGTGCAGCAAAGCCTCTGCGCCGGACTTGTCAGGACAGTGAATGTCGACCTCGGGCTCGATAATCGGCACAAGGCCCGCGGCAACAATCTGGCGCCCGATCTCGAACTGCTGGTCCACGACCGCGTTAATGCCGGTTTCGTTCGCCTGCTTGATGACCGATCGCATCTTGGTGCCAAAAACACCGTTGTCCCGCGCTTTTGCCAGCAGAGCGTCCAGACCCGGCATGGGCTTCATGACCTGCGCACCATCGACCTCGTCGGCGAGGCCCTTGTCGACCTTCAGAAACGGCACAACCTGCTTGACGTTCCACAGGTAGGCTGCGGTCGACTGGCCTTCGACTTCGCGGTCCATTGTGTTCTCAAACAGGATCGCACCGAGGATGCGCTCACCGGTAAACGCCGGGCTTGTCATGATGCGCGTACGCATCTCATGCACCAGCCCGAACATTTCCTCGTCGTTGGACCAGGCATCTTCGCCGATGCCGTACAGCCCAAGGGCCTTGGGGGTGCTGCCGCCGCTCTGGTCCAGTGCTGCAATGAATCCAGGGCGGGATTTGATGACTTCCATCTGTTCGCTTGTGCTCACGGTTGCCTCGTCTCGGTGTCAGTGTCCAGAATTTCGAAGGCCGGTATTGTACAGCAAGGTGAGCGTCAAACATCGCCGCCTCAACCCTCCCCGCAAAACAAATCGGCCTGTCCGGTCACATCGCTGTGCGTGCCAACCCGCTGTCTTGCTGACATACTTCCCGCAGCACGCCGGATTCTCAGGGTCTAATGCCCTGAAAACCTGGGTTAACTGTGCGGGGTCGATCGGAACTCAGGCTTCGGTCGCGCCGGGATAGCCACTGATTCAGCATTCGGAAGCGATGACAGACGACGCAACAGGCATTCTTCGTGAGGTCTTTGGTTACACCGCATTCCGCGGACACCAGGCCGCGGTCATCGATCAGGCAACCGCCGGCAACGATGCACTCATCATCATGCCTACCGGCGGCGGCAAGTCACTGTGTTACCAGATTCCGGCAATGCTCAGGGCAGGAACCGGACTTGTCATCTCGCCGCTAATTGCCCTTATGCAGGACCAGGTCTCCCGGCTGGCCGAGGTTGGCATCAACGCGGGCTTTCTGAATTCCAGCCAGACGACCGATGAGCAACAGGCTGTCCTCGGGCAGCTTCGCAGTGGCCAACTCGAGCTGCTCTACGTGGCGCCCGAGGGGCTGGTTTCCGGGCGCGTTCGCGACGTTCTCGACAGCGCCAGTCTCTCGGTCATCGCCATCGACGAAGCCCACTGTGTCTCACAGTGGGGTCATGACTTTCGCCAGGACTACCTGGCGTTGGGCGATCTGAAACGCTGGTTTCCGGGCGTTCCAAGACTGGCATTGACCGCCACCGCGACGGCGGAGACGCGCGCCGACATTGTCGAGCGCCTGGAGCTTGACGAACCTGGCGTCTTCGTTTCGCCCTTTGACCGGCCGAACATCCGCTACGACGTGCAGCCCAAAACCAACCCTCGCCAGCAGCTTACGCGGTTCCTTTCCAACCATCAGGATGATGCCGGCATCATCTACTGCCTTTCGCGGAAAAAGACTGAAGACACCGCCCGCTGGCTCGCCGAGGAAGGCTACGACGCCCTGCCCTACCATGCCGGTCTCGACGCGGACATTCGCCGGCGAAACCAGCAGCGGTTCCTCAATGAATCCGGAGTGATCATCGTTGCGACCATCGCCTTTGGTATGGGCATCGACAAGCCGGACGTTCGCTTTGTTGCCCACCTGGACCTGCCCAAAAGCCTCGAGGCCTACTACCAGGAAACCGGGCGTGCCGGCCGCGACGGAGATCCGGCGTCTGCCTGGATGATCTACGGGCTGCAGGATGTAGTCAGGATGCGGCAGATGCTCGACCAGTCAGAAGGCAGCGAGGAATTCAAACGCCACGAGCGAGCCCGCCTCGATGCGCTACTCGGCTGGTGCGAAGTCAGTGGCTGTCGCCGACGACCTTTGCTGGCCTACTTTGGAGACTCGCTGGCAGAAGATTGCGGTAACTGCGACGGCTGTCTGAACCCGGTCGATACCTGGGACGGCACTGAGGCGTCACAGAAGCTGCTTTCGGCGGTGTACCGGACCGGCCAGCGTTTCGGCGCTGCGCATGTGATTGACGTGCTGCTGGGCAAGTCGACCGAGAAGACGACGCAGCATGGCCACGAGGCACTCAGCGTGTTTGGCATCGGCAAGGAGCATGCGCAGAATGCCTGGCGGTCGGTGATTCGTCAGCTTGTCGTCCAGGGCTATCTGCGCGCCGACGCGGATCGCTATGGCGCCCTGGTCCTGACTCCGGAAAGCCGCAGCCTGCTGCGTGGCGAATCGGCTGTGCGTTTCAGAGAAGAGCCGAAGCGGCAACCGAAGGCCGCCAGCCGCGCTTCCGCCGCCGACATTGACGTCGTCTCCGTCGACCCGGAGCTCTGGGAGGCTCTGCGTAGCTGTCGCCAGTCCCTCGCACGCGAACATGGCGTTCCGCCTTATGTCATCTTTCACGACAAGACGCTGCGTCAGATGCTTTTGCAAAAGCCCGAAACTCCTGGCGAGCTCATGGCGATCAACGGTGTTGGCAGGACAAAGCTGGACCGCTACGGCGAGCGATTCCTGTCGATTCTTCGTGACGCCTGAACCTTAGTAGCAGAACGCCGCCCTGAGAATCTCAACATCCGCGCCAGGGCCGGGCGTCGGTCGAATGCACCATAATCTGCCACGCGATCAATCTGGGAGCTGAATCGCAGCGCCCTGTATCCCATCTCTCTAGTCTTACTGACTGCATTGAGCGCGATTGCTCGATGGGAAGCACTGCATGGGAGCGCGACATGATTGTATGGGGCAGCGGTACCAAGACGGCCAGCAAGAAACTTCCTGATTCCACCCTGTGTCAGCATTGCGGACACGCGGGTACCTCTCACGTCGTTGCGACGTACGGCTACAGCCACCTTTACTGGCTGTTCCGGGCATCAAAGAAGCCGGATGCAGCCATTCATTGCGAGCACTGCGGGGCAACCACAGAGGTTGCGCGGGAAGACCAGAAGCCGCTGTTCGCATCGATTGGCGGCACGCCGGTACCGGCCTTTGACCGTTTCGGCGGTGCTGCATTCCTCGCTCTCGTTGCCGTCGGCGTTACGTTTGTGGTCCTGTCCCAGGCGGACCGCGGTGCCGATGGCAGCATTGATCGAGCGGGAAATCTCGATGCCTTCAGTATTCGCGTTGGCGATTGCTACAACCAGCGAACGGCAGATGCTGACGATGACAGCGACGAGATTTCTTCGGTCAGTGCCGTGCCTTGCTCAGACCCGCACGACAACGAGGTTTACGCGGTCTTCGATGTGGCGGTCGATGAGTTTCCCGGCAGCGACGGCATGTATGAGCTGGCCGTAAGTGAGTGCGTTGCCCGCTTCGATGACTTCGTCGGCACGCCCTACCAGGACTCAATCCTGGACGTTAACCCGATCTATCCAACCTTTGAGGGCTGGAACCAGATTGGTGACCGGGAGGTGATCTGCTCGGTCTTCCATATGGAAGATGAGCGAATTGAGGGCACCGCCGCCGGGCTTGGCATCTAGCCCCCGCAACCCAGCGATACTATCCCAAAAAAAAAGCTGCCCCTGGCGATTAAACCAGGGGCAGCTTTTTAATGCCTGGATCAGTTGTTGGAGTAGCTCAGGCCAACGAAGTACTGACGACCGAAGTAGCCGAGTGAGGCCAGGCGCTCGGGCGTGTTGAAGTAAGTGGCCAGAGGCTCGTCCGTCAGGTTGTTAACCTGGAAGAGCAGCTGCAAACCACCCAGCGAAGACCCGTCCTCGAAGCGATAGGACGCCTGGAAGTCGACGGTCTGCTCCGTGTCCGAGATCGGCAGCTGTTCGCCGATACCCTGTTGCCGCGTGATGAACTCATCGCGATAACGGTAGCCGACGCGGGTTTCAAATCCACCCAGCTCGTAGAACAAGGTCGCGTTGAGCACGTTTTCCGACAGGCCCGGCAGGCTGATCTCGACTTCCTCACCACTCTCTGAGGACGGCAGCCCGATCGAGCTGTCGGTGTAGGAGTAGTTTGCCGTGACGCCCAGTCCGTCAAAGGGTGCCGGTAGACCGGTGAACGTCTGCGTAAACGCGAGTTCGATACCCTGGACGTAGCCGCCCTGCCCGTTCACCGGCGACGTGTAGTCGCCCACCGGATCTAGGGTGACACCGGGGTTCAGGTTCACGTTATCGGGATCGAGGAACCCGTCAGCCACGAAGTCGATCTCACGCGTCGACGGCAGGATGTAGGTGTCAATATCTTTATAGAACACCGCAACCGCGTAGATGCCACCGCTTTCCGTGTAGTGCTCGTAAGACAGGTCGAGCTGGTCCGCCAGGAACGGTTCGAGCTGCGTGTTTCCGCCGTTACCGGTCACATCACCGGTGTTGGTATCCACGCTCACCGTGTTGCCGGCTCGCAGTTCAAGCAGGCCAGGTCGGGACAGTACGCGGGCCGCAGCGAAGCGGATCAGATCCGAATCGGTAACCTCGAAGACCGCGTTCAGCGACGGCAGGAATTCCTGGTAGTCAGATTCGTTGAAGATCGGCTCAACCTGACCGTTCAGGATCGTGTTACCGGTCGAATCCTGGGTGGTATCGACGTATCGAACACCCAGGTTGCCGCGCACCGGAACGTTGCCCCACTGCGTGTCAAAGTTGCCCTGGACGTAGGCGGCCAGCGTTTCCTCGGTGTTAGTGAACGACTCAACCAGCAGGAAGTCCTGGTTATCGCCGAAGAAGGCATCACGCGGACGATTCTGGTTCGGGCTGACGTTCGGGAACTGCGCCAGTGCGTCCTGGAAATCGATGACCAGGTAGTCCGGATAGCCGGAGAACTCGCTGTTGAACGTGCCGACAGAGAACTGATCGTCCGTCAGGAACACCGGCGAAAATCCGGGTATGCTGTTGACGAACGGATTCGACGGTCCCTCATCGTCGTTGTTCTGGGCAAACTGGTAGAAGCCACCGTCATTGCCGAGTGAAACACCCTCGCGGAACTGGGAGGATTCCCGGTCAGAGATTCGCGCGCCGAAATCGACCGATGTGAAGAAGCCATCGAGTTCACGGCTAAAGTCCAGCGCGAACGCCGTCAGCTCGTCATCGTTGGTGGTCGGGAACCACTGCAGACCGCCGATGGCCGCCTGGCCCGGGACGCTGCCGAAATTGTTGTCGAAGGTAAACGTTCCAGGAACGTTGACGCCGTTCTGTCCGTAGTTGAAAACAACTTCCGGGTTAAGCTCAAAGCCGTTGTTCACCTGGTGGACGACAATACGCTGGTCCGGAGCAAAGGCGTCCGAGTCCGAGTAGGAAATGTCACCGGTAATGGTCCAGGCGCCAACGTAGGTGCTCGCGGTCAGACCCAGGGTCAGCAGTTCGTTGTCAAAGTCACGGGTTTGCGTATCGCTGCTGGGCGTGATGGCGAAGCCACCACAGCAGGAAGCGGTTGAGAACGGATCGTCACCGTTGGTGATCGGCGAACCGGCGGTAGCCGCGGTCCTCGTGAAGGTGCCACCGATGATGGTGTCGTTCTGCACGACGGCGTTGGTGAGCACCGTGCCGCCGCCCACCGTCTGCGGACCGATGATGGTGACACCACGCGCAAAGCCCGTCGACTGGAACTCAGAGTAGTAGGAATCAAAGGCGAGATCGAAGCTGTCGTTCGGCCGCCACTGCAATCCAAGCACAAAGCCGTCGCGAACGTCCTCGCCGCCCAGTTCTTCGGCCGAGTAGCGGAAGGCTAGGAAGTCGTTGACGCCATTGCCATCATTGTCGGTTCCGGTCTGGGTAAAGATATCGCTGCCGAAGCGAGACTCGACGTTCGGCTGCACGAGCCTCGCGTAACCAAGCGCGAGTCCGACCTTGCCGTCAGCGAGAACGCCCTGGTAGGACAGGCTGGCGCGGTAGCCATTGTCGTCGGCATCGACGCTGTCCCCGGCACGGTCATTGAAGGCACCGCGAAGGTTGGCGGCGAAGGTGTTGGACACCTCGCTGCTCCGGTCCAGCGGCCGGGCGAGCTTCAGCGCGACCGTACCAGCAAGGCCTCCCTCAATCTGCTTGGCTTCCGGTGATTTAAAGACATCGGCGCCGGCAATCAGCTCGGATGGATACTGGGAGAAGTCGATCGAACGACCGCCGCTGGTCGCAACCTGCTCACGTCCGTTCAAGGTCGACAGGATCAGGCCCTGGTCAAGGCCTCGAATATTCAGTGCGCCGGCCTGACCGCCGGTACGCTGCGCGGTAACGCCAGGCAGACGTGCCAGAGACTCTGCGATTGAGATGTCCGGCAGGCGGCCGATGTCTTCCGCGGCCAGCGATTCCTTGACCTGGTCGGCGTTGCGCTTCGTGCTGATTGCGCTGAGCAGACTGGAGCGGAAACCCGTGACGATGATCTCCTCGACAACCGGTCCGGCGTCACTCTCGTCGTCCGCGCTCTGAGCAATGGCGCCAGCCGGCGCGATGGCGAGCGCTGACGCGATGGCAGCGGCAAGCATTGTTCTCTGCACGCCCTTTGTGGCTGCAGGAACGGTGGTCCCTGCTTCCCCGTTGGCTGATGATTCGGCCTGGTCGGCCGGATCCTTGGCTAGTACGTTCATAGTTCCCCCCGCTGATGCGCGATCGTTACGGTTCAATCGGTGTTGCTACGGAGCCGCCCGTTTAGCGGCGTTGGCATGGATACTAAGAAGGCACTTCGAGACGGGCAATGCGATGCAAACGTATTCATTCTTTGAATACGTTTGCATGATGTTGCCAAGGGTATACCGCCTTAATAGCTTGCCCAGAGCCTAGAGGGGGGGGCTGCGGGCATGCCTGCAACAAAGAACAAAACAAACACCGGCACAACACCGACGCAGGATCGCGAGATCCGCACTTCAGGCTGCGACAAGCCTGCAACCGTACTCCCGAGCCAGCCGCGCGCCGGCGTTTGCCTACACATCACCTCACTGCCGGGCCGCTACGGCATCGGCGAAATCGGGCAACAGGCCTTTTCCTTCATCGATGCACTCAGGGAAATGCAGCTTTCGGTCTGGCAGTTCCTGCCAACCGGGCCCACGGCCTTTGGTGACTCTCCTTATCAACCATTGTCGACCTTTGCCGGCAATGAGTTGCTCATAGATATCGGCGACCTGATCGCTCGAGGATTCCTGAAGGAGCGAGAGGCCGCGGCGCTGGAGGCGCTACCCGCCGATCACGTGGACTACGGCCGCCTGATACCGCTAAAGGCCGAGCTCCTGGCAACGGCGGCGCGCCGATTCGAAACCCTGGCCGACGCCTCCCTCAAAGCGGGATACGACGAGTTCGTGGATCGTCACAACAGTACGTGGCTTCACGACTACGCCCTGTTCAGGATTCTGAAAACCCGGCATCTCGAGCGCTCCTGGCCGGAATGGCAGCCGGGATATGCGCATCGCGACCCGCGCGCTTTGCAACAGCTCGAAAGCGAGTCCGCGGACCTGATTGACTCGATCAAAGTCACCCAGTTTCTGTTTCACGATCAATGGCAGAGGCTGCGCGACTACGCACGAGACCGGGGCATCCTGATGTTTGGCGACATGCCGATCTACGTCGCGCTGGACAGCGCCGACGTCTGGGCAGACCGGCAGCTCCTGACGCTCGATGAGGCCGGGCAGCCGCCGGCCGTCGCCGGCGTTCCGCCGGACTATTTCAGCTCAGAGGGACAGCTCTGGGGCAATCCCCTGTATGACTGGAACCGGCATGCTGCGACCGGCTACCGATGGTGGATTGAACGAATGGCTGCTTCCGCGGAACTCGCTGACCTCGTGCGGGTTGATCATTTTCGCGGCTTCGAAGCCTACTGGTCGGTGCCGGCAAACGCCGAGACGGCCAGCACCGGTCTGTGGCAGGAAGGACCCGGAGATGCGGTGTTCGATGCCATGCGGGACGCACTGGGAAAACTGCCTATCGTCGCCGAGAACCTCGGCGTCATCACACCCGAGGTGGAGGCGCTGCGCGAGCGCCATGGCATTCCCGGCATGTATGTTCTGCAGTTCAACGTCACCTACCCCGATTGCGATCTCGCGCGATTCGACCCCTACTCCGTGTGCTATACCGGCACGCACGACAACGACACGACCTTAGGCTGGTTTCGCGGCAGCCCCGGTGACCGGCGTTCTCCGGAAACCATTGCCAAGCACCAGCGCCTGGCGATTAAAGCCACGGACGGGAGGCCCGAAACGATAGCCGACGATCTGCTCAGGCTTGCCTGGTCATCGCCATCGCGCCTTGCCATTGCGCCTATGCAGGACCTGTTGGGGCTGGGCTCGGAAGCCCGGCTGAATCGACCCGGGTCGGCCGGTGACAACTGGCGGTGGCGGTTGGATGAAGCGCAGCTCGGTCAGGGACTGAAGGAGCGGATGGCTGGCATGACTTTGGATTATGGGCGGGGGGTGTTT
>CAZFVT010000091.1:0-10425 GCA_964522355.1 uncultured Woeseiaceae bacterium
GTCGAGCTGCCGGCCGACGGCCTGCAGCAGCAGCGTCTTCGCCGACTGAAGCGTCTGGGAGAAGACCTCGATTTGCCGTTGGTCGCCTGCGGGGACGTGCACATGCACAGCCGGTCGCGGCGCGCGCTGCAGGATACCGTCACGGCGATACGCGAGGGCGTCACTCTCGACCGGGCCGGTTTCGCTCTGTATGCAAACGGCGAGCGCTACCTGCGTTCCCGGCAAACGCTGGCCCGGCTGTTTCCGGAAGACCTGCTTGAAGAGACCCGGCGCATTGCTGCCACGATTGATTTTTCCCTGGATGAGCTTGCCTACGAGTATCCGCGAGAACTCATCCCTGAGGGTGAAACGCCGGCCAGTCATCTTCGTGCGCTAACGGAAACCGGCATGCGGCAACGTTGGCCGGAAGGCGCTCCGCAGAAAGTGCTCGAGCTAGTCGAGCATGAGCTCGCGCTGATTCGCGAGCTCGACTACGAATCCTACTTCCTGACGGTGCACGACATCGTCGCGTTCGCGCGGGGGCGGGGCATTCTTTGCCAGGGGCGAGGTTCGGCTGCGAACTCGGCGGTGTGCTTCTGCCTCGGGGTGACGGAGGTCGATCCCGGGCGCATGTCGACCCTGGTCGAGCGATTTATCTCCAAGGAACGCAACGAGCCGCCGGACATCGATGTGGATTTTGAACACCAGCGGCGCGAGGAGGTGATCCAGTACATCTATGAAAAATACGGGCGGGATCGTGCCGCGCTGGCAGCCACCGTTATCTGTTACCGGCCGCGCAGCGCGCTGCGCGACGTTGGCAAAGCGTTGGGCTTGTCCGGACTGCAGGTCGATCGCCTGGCGCGGTCCATGCAGTGGTGGGATGGTGGGCAGGTCGATGAAAGCCGGGTGCTCGAGGCCGGTCTTGATCCCGACAGCCCGGTCGTTCGCCGCTTGCTGTGGCTTGTCGATGAGCTGATCGGCTTTCCGCGGCACCTGTCCCAGCATGTCGGCGGCTTTGTTATAGCCAACGGTCCGCTGAACGAGCTGGTGCCGGTCGAGAACGCCTCGATGGCCGATCGCACGGTCATCCAGTGGGAAAAGAACGATCTCGAGGACCTGGGCCTGCTGAAGGTCGACGTGCTGGGGCTGGGTATGCTTTCAGCCATCCGCCGCAGCTTCGACCTGATCCAGGACTTCGATGGTCGCATACTGACCCTGGCGACAGTGCCGCCCGAGGATCCCGTGGTCTACGACATGATCTGTGCCGGTGACACCATGGGTGTCTTCCAGATCGAGTCTCGGGCGCAGATGTCGATGCTGCCGCGGCTGAAGCCGAGGAGCTATTACGATCTCGTCGTGGAGGTGGCCATCATTCGCCCCGGTCCGATTCAGGGCGACATGGTGCATCCCTATCTTCGCCGTCGTAATGGCGAAGAGTCTGTCACCTATCCCAGCGACGCCGTACGCGATGTCCTGCAGCGCACTCTCGGTGTGCCTATCTTCCAGGAACAGGTCATGCAGCTCGCCGTTGTTGCGGCGGGCTTCACGCCGGGCGAGGCCGACCAGCTACGTCGCGCCATGGCTGCCTGGAAACGCCGCGGCGGCCTCGGGCATTTCGAAAGTAAATTGATCGACGGTATGCGCGAGCGCGGTTATGAAGAAAGCTTTGCGCAGCAGATTTTCAACCAGATAAAGGGCTTTGGCGAATACGGTTTTCCGGAGTCGCATGCCGCCAGTTTCGCGCTGCTGGTTTACGTTTCCTGCTGGCTGAAGCGGCATACGCCGGCCGCGTTTACCTGCGCGCTGCTGAACAGCCAGCCCATGGGCTTCTACTCGGCCTCACAGCTTGTACAGGACCTGAAGCGCCATGACGTTGAGGTGCGCAACGTCGATGTGAATGAAAGCGACTGGGATTCCAGCCTCGAGCGTACCGCCGATGGGGAAGCCGCGCTGCGGCTTGGTCTGCGCCAGGTCAAGGGCTTGTCCGAAGAGGGTGGCCAGCAGGTCGAGGAGACCCGCCGACAGGGCGGCCATTTTACGAGCGTACAGCGCCTAGTCGAACGCACCGGCATCAATCGTCACGATCTCGATGCGCTGGCGGCTGCCGGTGCGCTGAAGTCGCTGGCCGGCCATCGCCACAAGGCACGCTGGATGGCGGCCGGCGTAGAAGAGCCGACCGAGCTCTTTACGTCCATGGACCAGTTTGAAGCGCTGCCGATGCTGCGCCGACCGACCGAAGGCGAAAACGTCGTTGCTGACTACAAGAGTTTAGGGCTTACCCTGGAGCGTCACCCCATGGCCTTGCTGCGGCCCGGATTTGAACGTCGTCATTACGTCACTGCCGATGCGCTGCCAAAGCGCAGGAACGGGGAGATACTGCGTGTGGCTGGCCTGGTCATCACCAAGCAGCGGCCGGGCACGGCCAGCGGCGTGACCTTCGTGACGCTCGAGGACGAAACCGGGCAGTTCAATCTCGTGGTCTGGAAACGTACGGCGGATGAGCAGCGCAGCGCTCTGCTGAATTCGCGCCTGATGGGCGTTGTGGGGGAGCTGCAGATTGAAGGCAAGGTGATTCACGTTGTTGCCCGGCAGCTCCTCGATCTGAGCAGCCAGCTGGGAGAGCTGACCGTTCGCTCCAGGGACTTTCGCTAGG
The DNA here is from genome assembly GCA_964522355.1 of uncultured Woeseiaceae bacterium. Lineage (GTDB taxonomy): Bacteria > Pseudomonadota > Gammaproteobacteria > Steroidobacterales > Woeseiaceae > JBFGFX01. The sequence goes on from CAZFVT010000091.1 coordinate 2,633, forward strand.
CGATGGCCAGGTTCGATGGCCGAACGCAGGATCCGGGACAGCGACAGGCAGGCCGCAACCGTAGACAACCGCTCATTTCTTGTTTCCGCAATAGAAAACGGGCCCCTGATGGGGCCCGTTCTTTGGCTATGCAAATGCCGGACGTAGCGTAATCGCGCTTTGCCGGCAGGGCAGCCAGCCGGTTTCAGTTACTCGGCCAGCGAGGCAAGCGTGGCAGCGTCGTCCGCTTCCGGGTTCTGTTTCAGGCGAAGCAGGATCCCTGCAAGGACTCGAGCCGACTCTTCTGAGAGGTCGTCCTCAACGACTTCGAACAGGCGATCCATGTCACCCGGTGCAACGCCCTGGTCATAGTTCGACAGGGCGAGCGCAATCGTCGCTTCTTCGTCAGTGGCCTCGAGGTCGTCGACAATCGCGTCCAGCGACGCTTTGTCGGCTTCTGACAGGGGTTGGTCGAGACTCATGGCCATTCGGGCCATGGAGCGAATGTAGTCCGTGTTGGCATTGGCGAATGGCGCGGAAAGCAGCACCAGGCTGAGAACGGCCGCAATAGAAATCACTTTCATAGTTTGCTCCTTAAAAGTACGCCACTGGTAATCGATGGCGTGGAAATCAAGCTCAGCTCAGCTCCCTGGAGTGCACGACGCTACGGTTCATTCGTGCCGTCCCTAATCAGCATCCCGGAAAAGCGTCGCCACACGATGTACCGCCTTGGCGATCTGCTGTTTCCCGCTGTGAGCTTTGCGAGCGAGGGAAAATTACGCCTAAACAAACGCTGATGGAAGATCGTGTAAAACGTATTTTTCGCCGATTTAGTACGTTTTTATCGAATATTCTGAAGCCCTTGTGTGGTGCGGTTTTGAGCAGTTACGCGACGCTTCCCGTTCAACCGAGTCGGCTTCCGGTGATGCCGTGTTTGCTAGACTGGGCCACTGAATCGCGGTCATTCGCGCAAATTCGATGGGAGTGTTAACCCGATGTACAGACGAGAATTCCTGGGCGGTGCCGCCCTCGTAGGCGCAATGGCAAGCCTTCCGGCGATGGCGCAGTCTTCCGTGGCCGCGAGCGCGCTGCCCGCTGACCTCACGAGTCTCAGCGCGTCGGCTTTGTCTGCCGCCATCCGCGAGCGGCAGGTGAGTTGCAGGGAGGTCATGCAGGCCTATCTCGAACGTATCCACCGCTACAACCCCGTGTACAACGCGATCGTCAGTTTGCGCGACGATGACGAGCTAATCGCAGAAGCAGATGCCGCTGACCGCGAACTCGATGAGGGCCGCTATCGAGGCTGGATGCACGGCATGCCGCACGCGGTGAAAGACCTCGAGGACGTCAAAGGCCTGCCGACGAGCTCCGGGTCTCCAATCTATGCGGGTCAGATCGCGGACGCCGACGGGTTTATGGTCAGCCGCCTGCGGCAGCAGGGTGCGATCTTTATCGGCAAGACGAATACGCCTGAGTTCGGCATGGGGTCACAGTCCTACAACCCGGTGTTTGGCGCTACCGGCAGCGCCTGCGACCCGGCGCTGACGGCAGGTGGCAGCAGCGGCGGCGCCGCTTCGGGACTTGGAACTCAAATGCTTCCGGTCGCGGACGGCAGCGACATGATGGGTTCGCTGCGAAATCCCGCCGCGTTTAACAACGTGCTGGGCTTCCGGCCGAGTTATGGCCGGGTTCCCGGCGGCGGCGGGGGCGATCTTTTCTACCTGCAGCTGTCGACCTCCGGGCCGATGGGACGAAACGCGGAAGACCTGATTCGACTGCTGGGCACGCAGGCTGGCGTCAGCGCGGCCGTGCCGTTGTCACTGCGAGACAAACTGCCTGATACCTCTGACTACAGGCCAGCCTCGCTGGACGGCATCAGGATAGGCTGGATGGGAAGCTATGACGGTTATCTGCCAATGGAGCCTGGCGTGCTCGAGCTCTGCGAGCAGAGCCTCGGTTCCCTGGGAGATCACGGCGTCATTGTTGAGGACTGTCGACCGGCCTACGACATGGATCGACTCTGGCAAACGTGGCTGACGTTACGACACTGGCGGCGGCACACGATGTATCCGCTCTACAACGATCTGGAGAAACGTGCCCAGCTCAAACCAGAAGCGATCTGGGAGATTGAAGGCTCGTTCAACAAATCAGCGACTGACATCTTTGAAGCCTGCGCTGCGCGCGCCGACTGGTTTCGGGCCGTGCATACGCTACTGGACGAGTATGACTTCCTGGCCTTGCCCACTTCCCAGGTGTTTCCGTTTTCGAAGGACGTCCACTGGCCGCAGCAGATCAACGGGAAAGAGATGGATACCTATCACCGCTGGATGGAAGTTGTTATTGGCGGATCACTGGCATCGGTGCCGGTCGTTAGCGTCCCGGTTGGCTTCGATGAAGCTGGCAGGCCCATGGGGATGCAAATCATCGGTCGTTTCGGTCAGGACCGGGAGGTGCTGGAGTTTGCGATGGCCTATGAGGCGGCAACCGACTATCTGGACAGTAATCCGGTGCTGGCAGGGCGGGTGTAGCAGGTATTTGCGTCGTGGACTACTGACGCTTGTAGACGGCTGACAGACTGCTCTGGCAACTGTCAGTCGTCGAACTCGATCGCGTAGGTGTCCTCGAGCGTATCCGGATCGACCAGCTCTTCGAGACGGCGGCGAATCTGCGCCTTTCTGTGCGTTTCATCGGACTCGGCCTTTTCGAACTCGGCGACGAGTTTCTCGACGTTCACCTCCATCGAGATGTCGGCATCATCCGTGAATTCGTCCTCTGACATGACGACCGTCTGTTCGCCAATCGCCTCGACTTCTTCCTCGTCGACGTCCTCGACTTTCGGGTCGGGTGACTCGTTGGGGTCGTTCGCAGACTGCATGTCGTTCTCTCCGCTGGCTGTCCGGTCGGGGCAGGTTACATAACGGGCCGTTTCAGAAATCATATACCGCCAATATTCGGGCGGCGCAAGGCAATCCGGCAGAGCAGGGAAATCGGTTCTCAAGAGTGTGATGCAGTCCGCATTCGCGGACCGAATCGGACTAGCCGATGAGGTTATTGAGCTCGAAGATCGGCAGCAGGATCGCGAGCACGATCAGCAGCACGATGACCGCCATGATTATGACGAGCAGCGGCTGCATGATGCCCAGCAGCGTTGAGATAAGGCCGTCCACTTCACGTTCCTGGTTGCTGGCGGCCCGCGACAGCATTTCTTCCAGGCGCCCGCTGGCTTCGCCGCTGGCGATCAGGTGAGTCGTCATGGGCGGGAACAGCTTGCTGGCGGCCAGCGACTTCGAAATCATGGCACCCTCACGAATTCTGAGGGACGCCTCCTGGACGGCCTCACGCATCGGGACGTTTACGACAACTTGGGAAGCAATGCGCAGCGATTCGAGGATGGGCACGCCGCTGCCGGCGAGAATGCTGAGAGTCTGGGTAAAGCGGGCCGTGTTTATGCCGCGCGTCAGCTTGGCGACGATGGGCATGCTGAGCAGCATCCGGTGATAGCGTCGTTTCGGGCCCGGTTTCTCGATCAGCTTGCGAAAGCCGAAGATCAGGGCGACGACCGCAATGACCAGAATTAGCCAGTTGTCCCGCAGGAAATCACTGGAGCTGATCATGATTCGGGTTAACACCGGCAGCTCCTGGTCATAGTTCTCGAAGATGTAGACAACCTTGGGAACCACGTAGGCCAGCATGAAGCTGATGATGCCAATAGCGGTAACGACGAGCGCGATCGGATAGATCATGGCGTTGCGAATCTGCTGCTGGAGTATCTGCCGCGATTCCGTGAACTCGGCGAGGCGCTCCAGTACCCGGTCGAGGTGTCCGGATTGCTCGCCCGCTGACACGGTAGCGCGGTATAGCTCCGGAAATGCATTCGGAAACTCCGCCAGCCCGTCGGCCAGGGTATGGCCCTCCATGACCTTGGAGCGTACGCCAAGGAGAATGCTCTTCACGCGCGGATTCTCGTTCTGTTCGCTAACGGCGAGCAGCGCCTCTTCAAGCGGCAGCCCCGACTCCGTAAGGGTCGCCAGCTGGCGGGTCAGCAAGGCAAGATCACCTGAAGACAGACCACGGCGCAGCGAGAAGCTTTGTCGGTTGCGGGTTTGCTTCTCGGCGACCTCGGTGACCTTGACGGGCAACAGCGAGCGTTCACGTAGCTGCTGGCGCACGTGCTTGGCCGTGTCGCCTTCCATCAAACCGCGTGATTCCTTACCTCGCGTGTCGAGAGCCGTGTACTCGAATGCGCCCATTGCCGCCTGCCAGATGCCGGGTGTTGCCGCCGGGATTAATCGGCGCGGGTGACCCGCAGGACCTCTTCGACGGTGGTTGTGCCGTCAAGGACGCGGCGTCGGCCGTCGGCGCGAATGCTGGGCGTGGCGGTTCGCGCATACCGCTCCAGGTCCTGCTCGCTGGCGCCGTCGTGAATCATGCTGCGCATGGTGTCGTCGACGGCAATCATCTCGTAGATGCCGGTGCGACCCTTGAAGCCGGTGCCTTCTTTCTCATTCGGCTGGTACAGCGTCGGCGGATCGGAAGGATCGATCTGCAGGCGCTGGCACTCATAGTCGCGAGCGGTGTAGGGGATCTTGGTGTCATCGTCGAGCACCCGGACCAGACGCTGGGCCAGCACGCCGATCAGGCTGGATGCGAGCAGGAACGGTTCCACGCCCATGTCGCGCAGGCGAGTGACGGCACCCGTGGCAGTATTGGTATGCAGGGTGGACAAGACCAGATGACCCGTCAGGCTGGCCTGAACGGCGATCTCCGCGGTCTCGAGATCACGAATCTCACCGACCATGACGACGTCCGGGTCCTGTCGGAGAATGGCGCGCAGCCCCTTCGCAAACGTCATGGACACTTTGGAATTCACCTGCGTCTGGCCGATGCCGTCGATGAAGTATTCGATCGGGTCTTCGACCGTCATGATGTTGCGGCTGTAGTCGTTGATGCGCTCGAGGGCCGCGTAAAGCGTTGTCGTCTTGCCTGACCCGGTCGGTCCGGTAACGAGGATGATGCCGTGCGGTCTGTGAATCAGCTGGTCCATGATGTCCATGGACTTCTGCTCCATGCCGAGCGATGCAAGCTCCAGGCGGCCGGCCTGCTTGTCGAGCAGGCGCAGCACGACGCGCTCGCCATAGCCCGAGGGCATGGTCGACACGCGGACGTCGACCGCACGCCCGGCAATCTTCAGCGAAATGCGGCCATCCTGCGGCAGGCGCTTTTCGGCGATGTCGAGCTTCGACATGACTTTGATACGGGAGACCACCAACGGTGCCAGTGCCCGGCGGGTCTGCAGGACGTCCTGCAGGACACCGTCGATGCGAAAGCGCACGCCGAGCCGATTCTCAAATGGTTCAATGTGCACATCCGACGCGTTGTCCTTTACGGCCTCGGTAAGAACCGCATTGATAAAGCGGATGATCGGCGCGTCGTCGTCGCTCTCGAGCAGATCGGACGGTTCCGGCAGCTCCTGGGCAACCTGCAGAAGGTCAGACTCGCCGTCGAGGTCGCCGACCATGGCCATGGCTTTGTTGCTGCCCTGTTCATAGGTCTGCTGCAGGATGTTGTCGTAGGTTTCGGCGTCGACGCGGGTGAGTTTGAGTTTTACCCCGGCAAAGCGTCGCGCCTCGGCGAGACTGAGCGGCGGGGTCCCGGCGCGATAGACGGCGTCGGCGACTCCATCCACAACTTCACGAATCAGCACCCCGTGTCGTTTGGCGAACGAGAATGGCAGCACGCGTTCGGTGGTGCTGTCCTCTCCCTCGGTCACCGGTGCCGCGTCCTCCTCGAGCTCCAGTGCGAGTTCTTCGGCTTCCTCCGCAGGGCTAATGCCCGGATCGGTGCTCACTTCTGGATTTCCATCTGGATATCCTTCTCCGACTGACCGCCTGCGGGCTCGGTTTTCATCTCATCGATGGGAGGCAACTGCGGGCGATCGGCACCTGGCATAATCGCCACGCGTCCGCCGTCACCGCCCCGACCCTGCTGCTGAATCTCGCGCATATAGTTGTACTTGGCGTCAGTCTCGATGCCGGCAGCTACGGAGTCGCGGAGGATCCTGGGGCGGATGAAGACCATGAGATTGGTTTTGACCTTATCCGTTGAGCGTGCGCGGAAGAGGGAGCCCACGACCGGGATGCTGCCGAGGAACGGTACCCGCTGGTCGCTCTCGCGCAGCGAATCTTCAATCAACCCGCCCAGCACGATGATTTCCCCGTCACCGACAATGACGGTGGTTTCGATGACACGCTCATTGGTGATGAGGTCCGCCGCACCTTCAACAGAGGCGGCGATGCTCGACACCTCCTGCTGGATGTTCAGCAGCAGCGAGTCACCACTGTTGATCTGCGGCGTGATAGTGAGCTGAACGCCGACCTGTTCGCGCTGAATGGTCTGGAAGGGGTTGACTGCACCGCCGGCGGCGCCGGTATTGGTGAACGATCCGGCGATGAATGGAACTTCCTGGCCAACATTCAGGCTCGCCTCTTCGTTGTCCGTCGTCAGGATGGACGGCGTAGAGATGATGTTCGTGTCCGCATCACCCTGTAGTGCGCGAAGGATGGCGGCGAAACTGACGCCGCCGGTTTCAAGACGGCCGACACCCATTGTGACGCCGGTGCCAAACGCAGCGCTCGGGTCAATCGTAGTGTCGCCGCCGCCGGAGGCGGCGCCAGCCAGCTGAACCACGCCGTTACCGAACGCCGGGAAGTTGGTCGCAGCGAGCGGATTGTTCCCGCCTTCGTCGACTACAGCCCAGGTTACGCCGAGTTCGGACGTTCGGTCGGCCACGACTTCGACGATGATGGCCTCTACGAGCACCTGCGCGCGTCGGATGTCGAGCTTGTCGATAATCGTCATCGCCGAACGCATCAGTTTCGGCGGAGCGGTCATGACCAACGCGTTGGTTTGGGTGTCGGCCCACACGCTGACGGTGCTGCTGTTCGGCGTGCCCGCGGTTCCGGCACCGGCGCCCTGGGCGGCGGCAGCGGTCTGTTGCTGCGTGAAATGCTGCTGCAGCTTGGTGGCGAGTTCCTCGGCATCGGTGTAACGCAGGTAACGAACCTGCGTATCGCCGCCGTCTTCGAGCGGCGTGTCGAGATGTGCGATCAGCGCTCTGAGGCGCAGCCGCTCCGAACGATCGCCACCTACGAGGACGCTGTTGGTTCGCGCATCGGCAACCAGTTGGGTACTTGAAGGCGCGCCGTCGGCACGGGGCGCCTGGGTCAGGGACGTCAGCACCCGCACGACCTCGGCGGCGGACGCGTTGGTCAGGGGAATGACTTCAATATCATCGTCATTCGACTGGTCGATGCGCTGGATAATGCTGAGCATGCGACTGACGTTGGCGGCGCGGTCGGAGATGATCAGCATGTTTGAGCCCGGGTGCGCCGCGAGATGGCCATACTGCGGAATGAGGGGTCTCAGGATAGGGACGAGCTGCGCCGCGCCGACGTTCTCAACCTTGATGACCTGGGTAACGATGTCGTCACCGCCGTCAGGCGACGTGGGTGTCGGAAAGCTGCGTACGGCGGCGTCCGGGATGATCTTGATGACATCACCGCTCGGCACAGCCGCGTAGTTGTGTACCTGCAGAATTGACAGGAAGGCTTCGTAGAACGCATCGGGCGACATGGGCGTTGCAGAAATCATAGTGACTTCCTGGCGCACCCGCGGGTCGATGATGAAATTGCGGCCCGTTACCGTGCTCACGGCCTGGATAATCGCCCGTATATCTGTTCCGACGTAATTTGGCGTTACGAGCTGGTCCTGGGCCAGCACGGAGTGCACGGCCGACAGCGACAGGAGGGTGGCGA
>CAZFVT010000092.1:0-4966 GCA_964522355.1 uncultured Woeseiaceae bacterium
AGGCGCTCGAGTCCTGGCAGCGCGGTCAGACCGGCTATCCCATCGTCGACGCCGGCATGCGCGAGCTCTGGCAGACCGGTTACATGCACAACCGCGTGCGCATGATCACCGGTTCATTCCTGGTCAAGAACCTGATGCTCGACTGGCGAGCCGGCGAGCGGTGGTTCTGGGACACCTTGGTCGATGCCGATCAGGCGAACAACATTGCCGGTTGGCAGTGGGTGGCGGGTTCGGGAGCGGATGCGGCACCCTACTTCCGTATCTTCAACCCCGTCTCCCAGGGTCGGAAATTCGATCCGGACGGCGAGTATGTCCGGCGCTACGTGCCGGAGCTTGCGGGGCTGCCGAAGAAGTACATCCACGCGCCCTGGGAAGCCCCGGCGAACGTGCTGGACGATGCCGGCGTTAGTCTCGGCGACAACTATCCCGGACCCATGGTCGACATTAAACCTTCGCGGGAACGGGCACTGGCTGCCTTCAAGTCGATTTCCGGGCAGTGAGGGTTGGCCTTCGGCGTGATAAATTGACGCCCTGCAATTCAGTCAGGTAAGCAACATGGCTCGCTCTAACAAACTCATGGATATGCTAGTGGGATACGCCGCCGCGCATCAGCACCCCGTCAACGTCGCCGCGCACTTCATCGGCATTCCCGCCATCATGCTCGGCATGTTCATTCCGATGACCTGGCTTGAATTCCAGTTTGCCGGCTTCTCGATCAATCTGGCGCAGCTCGGCGCCGTCGGTTTCTTTCTGTTCTACCTGACGCTGGACGCGCTGTTCGCCGTTGTTTTCCTCGTCGGCGCGTTGCTGGTGGCGGAAGCCGCCTACGTGCTCGGCGGCTACCCATTGTCGACAGCTTCGACCATGGCCGCGGTCGGGTTTTTCGGTGGCTATGCGCTGCAGTTCGCCGGACACGCCGTGGAAAAGTCGATGCCTGTGCTGGTCAAGCATCCGATCCAGGCGAACATCGCCGCGCCGTTTTTCGTCATCGTTGAAGTCTTCGGCCTGCTCGGGCTGAGAAAGCAGCTCTTCGAAGACGTCAACCAGGCGCTTGCCGAACGCCGCGTGGAGGAAGCGGGCGCCGCCACCTGATCAGGCGATCATTCGAGATCATTCGAGGTCGGGCAAAAGCGCCCGGCAGTCCTCCTCCCAGGGCGCGACCCCGTCAAAGTAGCTCGCCAGGTGGTCGATGAACTGGCGCACCCGGGCTGACAGGTGTCGGGTGGGCGGATAGACCGCAAAGCCCGGCGTCACGGGCCAGCCGTAGTCCTGCAGTATGGGTACCAGGCGCCCGTCGCGCAGTGCCTCGTGCGAGATAAAGGTTGGCTGAATGACGATCCCAAGCCCCGCCGTCGCGGCTTCGCAAAGAAAATCCCCATTGCTGGCAAACATGCCTTTGCCGACGGTGACGGCCCTGCGTTCGCCGTCGGGTTCCGTCCACGCCCAGCGCCGCGGCTCGGCGACATTGGTATAGACCAGGCACTTGTGGTCAGCGAGGTCCTCAGGGCGCTCGGGCGTGCCGTTGCGTTCGAGGTAGTCCGGGCTCGCCAGCACGGCGGTTCGCACGTCAAAGAGCTTGCGCGCAATCAACGATGAGTCTTTCAGGTGACCGATTCGAACGGCGAGATCCATACCCTCCTCAATAAGATCGACCCGGCGATCATTCACGTCGAGTTCGAACTCCACCTGCGGATGCTCCCGGCTGAAAGCAGCTATCGGCTCTGCCATGTGCCGCAGCCCGAAGGACAGCGGGATCGCCACCCTTAGCTGACCGCTCAACGTGCCGTGGGCTTCCGTAATCGCCGACTCCGCCTCGTCGAGATCGGCCAGGATGCGCTGGCTGCGCTCGTAGAAGGCCAGTCCGGATTCCGTGAGGGAAAGCCGTCGGGTGGTGCGACGGATCAGCTGCACGCCCAGGCGCGTTTCCAGCGCCGATATTCGACGACTGACGGCGGACTTGGCCACGTCAAGCCGGTCGGCGGCGGCGGTGAAAGACCCTGCCTCGGCCACTGCGACGAAGGCGGTCATGTCGTCGAATCGATCCATATTGTTGCTATTTTGAGAACAATCTTTTGATGAAGCAAGTGTTTATTGCTCCGAGAGAAACCCTCAAATTTGCGCCATCGACAACGCAATGGCCGCAACGAATGACGGAGCACAGCATGAGCAGCGCAGATAACACCCTCAATATTCTGAAAGTGGACGCCAGCGGGCGCGCAGCGGGATCGATTACCCGCGCCCTGACGGCGGACGTCGTCGACGCCCTGACTGCCCATCACGGCGAGGTAAGCGTGGTGAACCGCGACCTGGCCGACGGCATCGGCCTGATCGACGAGCGCTGGATCGGCGCGAACTTCACCGCTGAAGAGGACCGCGACGACCTGCAGCGCGCTGCGCTGGCGGAGTCCGACGCACTGGTGGCAGAGCTCCAGGCGGCGGACATCGTCGTGATCGGTTCGCCGATCTACAACTTCGGCGTTCCGGCGGCCCTCAAGGCCTGGGTCGATCTCATCGCTCGGGCCCGGCTTACGTTCCGCTACACGGATAAAGGCCCGGTGGGTCTGCTGCAGGGCAAGAAGGCTTACCTGGTCATCGCCTCAGGCGGGACGCCCGTCGACAGCGACATCGACTTCGCCACGCCTTACCTGCGCCAGGCGCTCCGATTCGTCGGCATCACCGACGTTGAGGTTATCGCCGCGGATCGCGCGAACGTGCGCGGCTCTGAAGCGCTGGACGCGGCGCGCGTCAGTATTGCCGAAAAGATTCACACCCAAACGCCGCGACCCGCGGCCGCGGTTTAAGCACACGACAACAATGGAGATTTACGATGAAGAATCAAAATGACTATGCGGCACTCATCCTGAGGGTCAGCCTCGGCACGATCCTGATCGCCCACGGCCTGCTCAAGGTCATGGTCTTCACCCTGCCCGGCACTGCGCAGTTCTTTGCCTCGGTTGGCTTCCCGGGCTGGATGGCCTACCCGGTGACCGGCCTCGAGATCGTCGGCGGCGCGCTGCTCATTGGCGGTATTGCAACGCGGGCCGTTTCACTGGCGCTGGTGCCGGTCATGCTCGGCGCCTCATCGGTGCACTTTGGCGCCGGCTGGCTGTTTACCAATGAAGGTGGCGGCTGGGAATACCCGGTACTGCTGACCGTTGCCCTGGTGGTACAGGCACTGCTTGGTGCCGGCGCCTACGCTCTCCGACTCCCCGGACAGCGCCTGGCCGCTACTGCCTGACAAGCTTCTAATACAAGAACTGACACCCACCCATATAACAAGGAGGAATCGACATGATCCAGATAAGGAAAGCCAACGAGCGCGGCAAAGTGAACATGGGCTGGCTGGACAGCAAGCACACGTTCTCCTTCGGCCACTACTTCGACCCTGAGTACATGGGCTTCGGCAACCTTCGGGTTATAAACGAAGACCGGGTCCAGCCGGGCAAGGGTTTTGGCACTCATAGCCATGAAGACATGGAGATTATCTCCTACGTCATCGACGGCGGGCTCGAGCACAAGGACAGCATGGGCAACGGTTCGGTCATTCGACCCGGCGACGTGCAGCGGATGACGGCGGGAACCGGCGTTCAGCACAGTGAGTTCAACCACTCGGGCGAGGACCTGGTGCACTTCCTGCAGATCTGGATCCTCCCGGAGGAAAAAGGGCTCGAGCCTGGCTACGAGGAGAAGCACTACCCGAACGAGGACAAGCAGAACCGGCTGCGCCTGGTCGGCTCGCGCGACGCCAGGGACGGCTCTGTGAAGATCCACCAGGACGTCGACCTCTACGCCAGCGTGCTCAGCGAAGGGACCGAGCTGACCCACGTGTTCGCCGAAGGCCGTCATGGCTGGCTGCAGGTCGTGCGCGGCAGCCTCGAACTCGAAGGTACGATGCTCGAAGCCGGCGACGGTGCCGCCATCTCGGCCGCCGACTCGGTGACCTTGAAGGCTACCGATGACGTGGAGATTCTGCTCTTCGATATGGCCTGATGGTCTAAGCGCGGAATGCCCATTCCGCGACAATGGCCCGGCCGGTATGATCGAGATCCTTCGATCACCGGTCGGGCCGCATCATGAGAAGCACTCTGGACAGACGCCAGTTCTTGATCGCTACCGCCGCCGCAGGGCTTTCTGCGACGGCCCATTCACAGGAGCGGCTGATTCGACCGCCGCGGCTGAAGCGCGGCGACAAGGTTGGCCTGGTCAGTCCGGCGACCGCGGCCTTCGAACGCGGTCCCGAGGAAATCCGTAAAGCGGCGATAGAGTCGCTGGGTCTCGAGGTCGAATTCGGCGAACACTACTTCGATCGGTTCGGCTACTTCGGCGGCGAAGACGAGGCCCGTGCCAGTGACATCAACGGCTTCTTCGCCGATCCCGACATCCGCATGATTTTCGCCCGTGGCGGCTGGGGTTCCGCACGCGTGCTGCCGCTGCTCGACTACGACATGATTGCGGAGAATCCCAAGGTGCTGCTCGGCTATAGCGACGCCACGGCGCTAATCACCGGGGTCCATACGCAAACCGGGCTGGTGACCTTCCACGGCCCGAGCCCGCTCGACCGTTTCTCTGCAGGCCAGTTCGAACGGGTCATCATGCAAGGTGAGGCGTTTACCATGGAGAACCCGGTGGACGTCGATGATGACAAGCTCGTCCAGACCGAGGATCGCCTGCAGCGGCTTAGCGGCGGCAGAGCCTCAGGCCCGCTTTACGGCGGCAATCTCACGGTGCTGACAAACATCATGGCCTCGCCCTACCTGCCAGACTTCGACGGCGCGATCCTGTTCCTGGAAGACGTCAATGAGGCCGTATACCGGGTTGATCGCATGCTGACGGAGCTGAAGCTCGCCGGCGTTCTCGATCGCATCGCGGGCTTTGTCTTCGGTCGCTGTACCGAGTGCGAATCGGGCAACAGCTACGGATCGCTGACCCTCGAGGACGTGCTGAAGCAACACATCGAGCCGCTGGG
>CAZFVT010000092.1:4976-10354 GCA_964522355.1 uncultured Woeseiaceae bacterium
CGGCGTTCAACGGCAGCATGATTGGACACATCGACCGGCAGTTCACCCTGCCACTCGGCGTAGACGTACAGATTGATGCAGACGCCGGAACCATCCGGCTACTGGAGCCGGCCGTCTCCTGAATTCGGTGACGCCGGCATCCGATATACTTTGGCAAACCACTGAAGCACAGCAGCTGAGTACGCGGCCAACCGCGCGACTCCCAAGGAGATTCTGATGAGAACCACAGTAACTTTGAGCGTGATGGCGCTGGCCCTCGCGGCCTGCTCCAGCGAGACACCGACGACGTCCGCACCGGCTGAAGCCCCGGCGCCCGCACCGGCGGCGGCCGAACCGATGGCATCAATGAGCACCAGCCTCTCCGACGTGCTGGCACACGAGCGACGGGGCGAGCGTAGCGCCCGCGACGAATGGCGCCACCCGATGGAGACGCTGTCCTTTTTTGGTATCGAGCCGGACATGACCGTCGTCGAAGTACTGCCGGGCAAGGGCGGCTGGTATACGCAGATCCTGATGCCGCTGACCGCCGAAGAGGGCCGCCTGATCGGCGTGACCTACCCGCCAAGTCTGTGGGAACAGATGTTCGGCAGCTGGGATGACGAACGAGCCGAACGGTTCGGTGCGGACATCTCCCAGATGAGTCGCTACCTCACCGTCGAGGGCGTCGAAAGCGCTCAGCCGATCGTCGGCTACACGATCGACAGCATTCCCGACAGCGAGAACGGACAGGCGGACGCCGTGCTGTTTTTCCGTGCGATGCACCACCTGTTCCGCTTCGAGGAGCCGCTGGTCGACACGGCCCTGACCGAAGTCTTCGATATGGTCGCCCCCGGTGGCGTAGTGGGCGTCGTGCAGCACCGCGCCCCGGAAGATTCGGCAGCGGACTTTGCGAACGGCAACAATGGCTACCTCAAGCAAAGCGACGTGGTCGCCGCGTTCGAACGCGCTGGATTCACGCTTGAAGAGTCGACGGAGATCAACGCCAATCCGAACGATCCAGCCAATGCTCCCGTCTGGCGCCTGCCGCCAACGACGTCCGACAACCCGGACACCCTGGCCATCGGTGAGTCCGATCGCATGACCCTGCGATTCAGAAAACCCGGCTAGGCCAGGGCTGGAAATACCGAACCCCGGCGTAAGCCGGGGTTCTTGCTTTTAGGGAAGGACAATCGCGTGGATGGACATGTAGATCCCGAGCGAGCGCAGTTCGAACACTTTAAGAACCTGCCGCGCGACCAGCCGATCCTGATGTTGAATCTACTGCGCTTTCGCGACAAGGCGGCCTACGAAGACGGGCGTGATGCGACCGGTGCGGAAGCCTACGCCGAGTACGGTCGCGAAAGCGGCCCGGTGTTTCGGCGCGTGGGTGGCGAGATCATCTGGCGGGGCAACCCGGAAACCACGCTCATCGGCCCCGCCGATGAATGCTGGGACATGATTTTCGTCGCCCGCTACCCGACGGCGAACGCCTTCCTCGAAATGGTGACGGACCCGGACTACCGGCAGGCCGTGAAGCACCGCCAGGCAGCCGTTGCCGACAGCCGCTTGATCCGCTCGGGCGAGGCGACCGGTGCCAACGCTTTTTCGGGCTGATACGCTGGGCCTGGAAAGGTGAGCAGCACAGGCAGGCAGCCGTGACCCGGGAACGACTCAAAGACATCGCAGAGATCATCGGCATTCTCGCCATCGTCGCCTCACTGCTGTTTCTCGGCTTCGAGATTCAGCAGTCGAACCGGATCGCGGTCGCGTCGACGGAAATCGGCATCCGCAACAGCTACTCGGAATTCAACCGGGGCCTTTACACGGGCTCCGACGTCGCGGAAGTGATGGCCCGGGCGCAGCGGCCTGACGCCGAGTGGACCGAGGCCGAGAACCTGAAAGTCCTGCTGCTGGTCTCGGACCTGCTCAACGTCTGGATGTCCGTAGAGACCGCCTGCCAGAACGACCTTGCACCGGAATCGACCTGCGCTGAGCTGCACGACGATATCCGCGCTTTCATCGGCATGTTTCCGGGCACCCGGCCGATGTGGCAATACTTCGTTGAAAGCTATCCGTCGCTGGCGGACACCGAGGTTCGCAGGACCATCAATCGCGCCCTCGGCGGTCAATAAGGACTTTCGGCCGCCAATTCTTAGACCGATTCGCCGATAACACTTTCGCAGTTCCTGCAGTAGAATCCGCCGCATTATTTTGTCGAGGCGGACAGCGTCCGGACCCTGATTACTATGAAACTAACGACTTTTGCTGCCGGTCTGGCGGCGACGATTCTTACTGTTTGCGCACCGGCCGTGCATGCGGTCGAGGGCATGTGGACGCCGGAACAGCTTCCGGAAATCGAAGGCCAGCTCAAGGATGCCGGTCTTCGCATTCCGGCGAACCGGCTCACGGACCTGACGGCATTTCCGATGGGCGCCGTCATCTCGCTGGGCGGCTGCACGGCATCCTTCGTATCGCCACAGGGCCTGGTAGTAACCAATCACCACTGCGCCCGCGGTTCGGTGCAGTTCAACTCCACCGAGGAGAACAACTATCTCGTCGATGGCTTTATTGCCCGCAACCCGTCCGGCGAGCTGCCCGCATCCCCGGGTACGCGCGTCTACGTGACGACGCGAGTCGAGGACGTAACGGCCAAAGTGGAGGCGGATCTTGACGCCGGCATGGCGCCGCGCGACCGCTACCAGGCCATCGACGACAAGCGCAAGGCGCTGATCGCCGAGTGCGAATCCGGCGGTGGGTTCCGCTGCCAGGTGGCGAGCTTCTACGGTGGTGCCAGCTACAAGCTGATCGAACGTCTCGAGATTCGCGACGTGCGGCTGGTCTACGCGCCGGGCGACAGCATCGGCAAGTACGGCGGCGACATCGACAACTGGCTGTGGCCGAGGCATACGGGCGATTTTGCCTTTTACCGGGCCTACGTCGGGCCGGACGGCATGCCCGCCGATTTCGCCGAAGACAACGTGCCCTATGAGCCTGAGCACTTCCTCAAGGTCAGTCGTGCGGGACTGGACGACGGCGACTTCGTCATGGCCCTCGGCTACCCGGGATCGACACAGCGATACGCCCGCCTGTCGGAGGTGGAGCTGACCTTTGGCTGGCTTTATCCGAGCTGGGTGACGCTCCTGAACGACTGGATCGCGACCATCGAGGACACGGCACCTGCCGGCAGCGATGCGCGAATCAAGTATGAATCGCGGCTCGCCAGCCTCAACAACTTCCTTAAAAACCTCGGCGGACAGCTTGAAGGTGCCGAACGAGTGGGCCTCGCCGAGCGCCGTGCAGCACGCGAGGCGGAGCTTGCCGAGTGGGCGAAAAATGACCGCTCCGGCGCTGACTACCAGGCGGCCTTCGACAACCTCGATGCGCTGGTCGAAGAAAGGGGCGCCGATTCGCAGCAGGACTTCTGGTACAACCACGCCACCCGCCCCCAGCTGCTCGGTGCGGCGCAGCAGCTTTATCGCCTGGCCAAGGAAAGGGAAAAGCCGGACGCTGAGCGTGAGCGCGGCTACCAGGAACGCGACATGACGTTTTTCCAGCAGCGCATGCAGGTGATCGACCGACGCTATGACGCTGCGGTCGACCGCGCCGAATGGCAGCTGTTTCTCGAGAGTTACCTGGCACAGCCCGAGGAGCGACGGGTCGCCGCACTCGATGAGGCGATGGGCGTATCCGGCGCCGCGGAAGTCAGCGCAGAGCGCCTTGATCGCTTCTATAGCGACACCGGTCTCGACAACGTCGAAACCCGGCTCGAGTGGATGGAGCGGCCGGTTGCCGATTTCGAATCCAGCAGTGATCCGTTCATCGAACTGGCCGTTGCTCTCTACGATCACGAGATCGAAGACGAGGAGCAGGCCAAAACCTTCAGCGGCCGCATGACGGGCGTACGCCCCGCCTACATGGACGCGATCATCGCCTACAGCCGATCCGTCGGACAGGCCGTATACCCGGATGCGAACAGCACGCTGAGAGTGACCTACGGCAGCGTCTTCGGCGGCTCGCCGAAGGACGGACTGATCTACGAACCGTTCACCCGCCTGCAGGGCATCGCCGAGAAAGACACGGGCCGCGAGCCCTTCAACTCACCGCAGCGCCAGCTCGACCTGATTGCCGCCGGCAAGCACGGGCGCTATGAACTGGATTCGATTGGCTCCGTACCCGTGAACTTCCTGACGGACCTTGACTCCACGGGCGGCAACTCCGGTTCAGCAACGCTCGATGCTGAAGGCAACCTGGTCGGCCTGCTGTTCGACGGCACCATCGAGTCGGTCAACTCGGACTGGGACTTCGACCCCCGGACGACGCGGACAATTCACGTCGATACGCGCTACATGCTCTGGGTCATGGAGAACGTCGACAACGCCGGTCACATCGTTGACGAAATGACCCTGACGACGACGAGATAGGCGACAGCGGAAATTGGCTGACGGCGGCCGCAGGCCGCCGTCATTTCATACCGGCTTCGCTCTTCACCCAGCGAACCGCCTCCTCGTGGGTACCAAACCAGACGTCGGGGTGCCCGCTGATGTACTCGATCAGCTCTTTGAGGATTACGATCCTCGAACGATGACCGACGTAGTGCGGATGCATCGTCAGTACAAACACGGTGCCCTCATCATGGGCAACGTCGAACTCGTCCTTCCAGACCTGCAGGACCTCGCGCGGGCTTGCATAGCGTTGGCCCAGCGGGTTGAACAAGGGCGCGTCGTCGAGAATCCACTGCACGGGCAGCTCAACCAGGCCGGTCGGCACGTCATAGGCGTTCAGCTCATAGGGCCGGTCGTCCGCCATTAGCGACGAGTCGTAGAGAAAATCCATCTGCAGCAGCAGTTCGAGGGTTGAGTCCGAAAAGTTCCAGGAAGGCGCGCGGTAGCCGACCGGACGCTTGCCCATCAGCTCCGTCATGCGCTCTACGGCCATGCGCAGCAGGCGTTCTTCCTCATGGCGCGGCAGCTGATTGTTACGTTCATGAATCCAGCCGTGGATGCCGATCTCATGGCGTCCGGATGACTGGATAAGAGGAATCATTTCCGGGTTCGGGGTAAAGCTCAGGGCCGGTCCGAAAAAGCTGGCCGGAATTTCGCGCTCATCGAGCAGCTCGACAATCCGCGGCAGGCCACGGCGCGCGCCGTGCTGGCCCTGGGACAATCCGCCGACGCCGGTGTCGCCATCACGCAGCCGCACCGCCCTCGACGTTGCTTGGAAAGTCCGTCGTCTTGCAGGCAACGGCCGCGGCATGGAGTTGGGCGGTGGCATTGTCCGTTTGTTCGGTCCGTTGGCCTTGCGGTGAACGGGCGCCGGGTGGACTTCCACGTGGAATACAGGAACCACCTGATTCACCCTAACCCTACCGATCGGTTCCATGACGTCATCTGCAAGACTTG
>CAZFVT010000093.1:0-885 GCA_964522355.1 uncultured Woeseiaceae bacterium
TCCGGCGATTCGTTGGCGTTCAGGCGAATCATGCCGCCGACCTGGCGGGCAGCGACGTAGGCCTTGAGGTCCCGCACCTCCGGCCGGGCTATGTCTTCGATACTCATGAGGCGGATTCCTCGTCTGCCAGCCGCAGGGTGACGGCATTCGCATGCGCATCGAGACCCTCCAGGCCCGCCAAGGTGGTTACGGCCTGGCCGATGCTCTCGAGACCCGAACGACTCAGTTCCTGGATCGTCGTGTGGCGCATGAACTGATCGACGCCGAGGCCGCTGTAGCTTCGGGCAGCACCGTAGGTCGGGAGTACGTGGTTGGTGCCACTGCAATAGTCGCCAACGGACTCCGGCGACCAGGGGCCGACGAACACCGAGCCGGCGTTTCGAAGCCGAGGCAGCAGGTCACGCGGATCGTTGACCTGAAGAATAAGGTGTTCGGGCGCATAGGCGTTGCTGATCGCCACGGCCTCATCCCGGTTTGCTGCAACGATGAAGCGGCTGTTGGCAATGGCCGCGGTGGCGATGTCGCGGCGCGACAGCACCTCAAGCTGCACATCAATGGCCGCAAGGACCTCAGTCGCGAACGCTTCGCTCATGGCGACCAGTACGACCTGGGAATCGCTGCCGTGCTCGGCCTGCGATAGCAGGTCGGCGGCAACGTAGCCGGCATCGGCGTCATCATCGGCGATCACCAGAACTTCGGAAGGGCCGGCCGGCAGGTCAATGGCGGCCCCTTCCGGGTCCATGGCCACCAGCGTCTTGGCGGCGGTCACCCAGGCATTTCCCGGGCCGAAAATCTTGGCGACTGCGGGCACGCTGTCGGTGCCGTAGGCCATCGCGGCCACAGCCTGGGCGCCACCGAGAACGGCCAGCCCGGCGACAAGCACCG
>CAZFVT010000093.1:895-10342 GCA_964522355.1 uncultured Woeseiaceae bacterium
TTTAAAGACGTTCGTCACGCCAGCAAGCTGCGCCGCGACCAGCACGGCGGAGTCGGCGCTGCCGTCCGGCCGCGGTGGCGTACACAGAATCCGCTCCGGGCAACCCGCAATTGCCGCCGGCACAGCGAGCATGACGGCCGCGGAGGGCAACGGTGCTGTTCCAGCAGGTACATAAAGGCCCACGGAATCCAGCGGGTGGCTGACGCGCTCACAGCGGATCCCCGGCATTGTTTCGACCGTGATCGGCTGGGGCAGCTGCGCTTCGTGAAAGCGACGAACGTTACCGATAGCGAGCTCGATGGCCGCGATCGCCGAGCTATCCAGCGACGCCCCGGCGGCGGTGAATTCCTCGCTGCTGACCTTCAGCTCGTCCAGGGTCACATGATCGAGTTCGGCGGTCAGTGCGCGCAGCGCGGCATCGCCGTCGCGTCGAACGCGATCGATTATCTGCCGTGCGCCTTCGCGGATCCGGTTATCGTCCTTCACCGCCGGTCGTGCCAATAAAGCCAGACGCTGCTCTGAGGAGAGCGACTGCCACGGATAAACTGCGGAGCTCATTGCACCTGCCTCCAGTGCCATCAGGCCAGCATCTTTTCGACGGGGAGAACGAGGACAGAGCTCGCGCCCACGTCTTTCAGCGTTTCCAGCGTCTCCCAGAAAACATTCTCGCGGCACACGGCGTGCACCGCCACGCGATCGTCCTCGAGCGGGATCACCGTGGGCGCCTCGGCGCCGGGCAGCAGCCGAGTAATCTCTTCCAGGGCAGAGCGGGGTGCGTGCAGCATGATGTACTTGCTCTCGCGAACCTGCAGCACGCCGTCCAGTCGCTGCATGATCTTGTCGATCAGTTCCTGCTTCGACGTCGCCAGCTTGCGGCGCGTCTGGATGACGATGGACTCGCTCTCGAGGATCGTCTCGACCTCGCGCAGGTGGTTGGCCGCGAGCGTCGAGCCAGTGGATACGAGGTCGCAGATGTAGTCCGCCTGGCCAAGCTTGGGCGCAATTTCGACGGCGCCGGAGAAGAACACCGGTTCGGCCTCGATGCCTTCCTGATCGAGGTAGCGGGACAGCGTCTCCACGTAACTGGTCGCGATGCGGGTACCCTGGAGGCTTGAGCTATCCACGTAGTCACGGTCTTCCGGGGCGGCAATCGAGAGTCGGCAGTGAGCGTAGTCGAGCGATCGAATCTGGTCGAACTGAGCCTCTCCGCCCGCGCGCTCGATCGCCAGCTTTTTCTCGGTGACGGTGTTCAGTCCTACGATACCGAGGTCGCAGGCGTCATCCGCTACAAGCCCGGGAATGTCATCGTCGCGCACCAGCAGCAGGTCGACCGGCATGTTCTTGCCGTAGCAAAACAGCTGGTCCTTGCTCTTGGTGAACGTCAATCCGCAGCGCTCGAGCAAGTCCAGTGACTTCTCGGTCAGGCGGCCGCTTTTCTGGACGGCGATCTTGATTCGCTCGTCTTTCGTATCCATGGGGTCTTCCTTGATTCAGGTCTTGTGGGGGTGTTCAGCGGCGAGAGCCTGGCTGCGGTCGAATACCGTCTGGTAGCCACCGGAGCCATCGTGCAGGAACCGGGCAACCCGGCCGATGGTGGTCACGCTAACCCCCGTGAGGTCGTGAATTTTCCGGTAGGGCATGCCTTCCTGGAGGAGGGTTACTACCTGCCAGCGGTCCACCAGCGCCTGCAACTCGGCCGGCGTGCATAAGTCCAGCAGGAAACGCCGGCACTCGTCCGGCGATTCGAGGAGCGCGACGGCGGCGAAAAGCGCCTGTTCGGCTTCTTCTCGGTCCATCGGAAATTCGTCACGATCAGGTTTCATGGGGTTGTCGGGAGCTTAGAGCGTGCATCAGTGTATTAACGCGCTAGTACGCTATTACAACTTTGTGGTTCATGCAAGGGTTTTTGCGACAGGAAATCCGCCGAATTTCTTCAAATGAGCGGCGAACGTTCTTGACGATCGACCAATTCGCCGAATACACTAACCGAACTCATCGAGACCGGCTGAGGGAAAGGCCCCTTGACGCCGGGGCAACCAACGGAGCTAACCACTCCGGAAAGGTGCCAACTCCTGCGGAATGCCACGTTGCATCCGAGAGATGAGTGTTCAGGCAGCACCGCTACAGCGGTGAAGGGCCGGACACCCACCCTGCCGGTTTTTGCGGGGGTTCCGATGAGCAAACGCGACATCACTGTCGCACACACGGAACCAGTTACACCGCGGAGACTGTTGGCATGCCTTCCGAATCAAAAATCGCTACTCGCGCCGTTCGCGCGTCCCTTGAGACCGATGAGCAGCACGGGGCCGTTATTCCCCCGTTGTTCCTGTCGTCGAACTACACGTTTGCGGGCTTCGACGAAAAGCGCGAATACGATTACACCCGCAGCGGCAATCCGACCCGCGATGCGCTGGCTGATGCGCTGACGGAACTCGAAGACGGGGCCGGGTCCGTGGTCACGTCCTCGGGGATGGCAGCGATTAATCTCGTGATGCAGCTGCTGAAACCGGGCGAACTGGTGATTGCGCAACATGATTGCTACGGCGGTACCTATCGTCTGCTGGATAATCTGTCGGCCAAGGGACACTTCAACGTGCAGTTTGTTGACCTGACGGATTCGGCGGCGCTAGAGGCCGCCTGCAAAGAAAGCCCGGCCATGTTCTTTGTCGAAACGCCGTCGAATCCGCTGCTGAGAATTACGGACATCCAGGCGGTCACAGACGCTGCGAAGCGCTGCGGAGCGCTGGTGGCGGTCGACAACACCTTCCTCTCTCCCGTCCTGCAGCAGCCCATTTCCCTGGGCGCTGACCTGGTCGTTCACTCGACGACCAAGTATCTCAACGGCCACAGCGACGTTGTCGGTGGTGCAGTCGTCGCGGCCACCGAGGAACTGGCCGAAACTCTTTGCTGGTGGGCCAACTGCCTGGGCATTACGGGCGCGCCGTTCGACAGCTACCTGACGCTTCGCGGTATTCGCACCTTGCATACGCGCATGCGACAGCACGTCGAAAGTGCCGGCGCTGTAGCCGAGCTGCTGGCGGCCAGTGATGGAGTCAGCAAGGTTTACTACCCGGGCCTCGAAGATCACGATGGCCATGCCCTTGCGAGCCGGCAGCAACACGGCGCCGGCGGCATGCTGAGCTTCGAACTGGAAGGCGGTGTGGATGCCGTGCGGGCGCTGGTAGAGAACCTGGAGTATTTTTCCCTCGCGGAGTCGCTCGGCGGTGTTGAAAGCCTCGTCTGCCATCCGGCGACGATGTCGCACGCGGCCATGGCGCCCGAAGCACGCGTTGAGGCTGGCATCAGTGACTCGCTGGTGCGGCTGTCGGTGGGCCTTGAGTCAACCGAAGATCTGATCGCCGATCTGACGCAGGCACTGGAAAAGGCAAAGAAGGCAGTGACCATCAAACCGGTTGCTGTTGCCTGAGACTTGCCGCCAATCGTCATGTCAGAGCCGGTCCACGGATTGCCCCCGCATCTCGCGCCGCACGTAGCGGCCGAGACCAATTACTACGCGCTGCCTGAAGCTCTTCAGCTGCAGCACGGGGGCAGTCTTGCCGACGTCACGATCGCCTACCAGACCTGGGGCGATGCCGAGCGCGCCAGCAAGACGGTGCTCATCTGCCACGCGCTTACCGGCTCCGCCGACGTCGATGCGTGGTGGCCCGGCGTCATCGGCGCAGAAGGCGCTTTCGATCCGGCCGAAGACTTCATTATCTGCAGCAACATCCTTGGCAGCTGTTATGGCACCACGGGGCCGGCGTCACCGTTGCCGGACGGTGCTGGCCGCTATCGCGGCCGGTTTCCGCGGATCACGGTTCGCGACATGGTGGAGGCGCAGCGCCTGCTGCTCGACCACCTGGACGTCACTACCATCGATTTGATCACCGGCCCTTCGCTGGGAGGCATGCAGGCACTCGAGTGGGCGCTCAGTTACCCGGAGCGGGTAAAGAGCATCGTGCCGATTGGCGTCGGCGGGCGCCACTCGCCCTGGTGCATCGCCGGTTCGGAGGCGCAGCGCAACGCCATCTACGCCGATCCGAACTGGAATGGCGGCGACTACGAGGACGAAAGTCCACCGAATGCCGGACTGTCGGCCGCGCGGATGATGGCCGTGTGTACGTATCGCAGCTGGGACAGCTTCGAGGCCCGCTTTGGCCGGGACAAGCGTGACGACGGGCAGTTCCAGGTGCAGTCCTACCTGCAGCATCAGGGTGCCAAGATCACGCAGCGCTTTGACGCCAACACCTACGTTCGCCTGACCCAGGCGATGAACGACCATGACGTATCGGTCGGCCGGGGCGGCTACGAGGAGACATTGCAACTCATCGTGCAGCCGGCGCTGGTCGTCTCCGTGAGCTCGGACGGCCTTTATCCGCCGGCCGAACAGGTTCTACTGGCCGAACAGTTGCCCAACGCGCGCTATGAGATCCTGGATTCCATTCATGGCCACGACGGCTTTCTGATCGAATCGGCGGTGCTGGCGGCAAAAATACGCGGCTTCAGGGACAGCCTCGACGGCAGGGAAACCGCCGACGGCGCCAGGGTTAGCGCCGCCAACGGCTAAGCCCGGTCGTTAGCCTTCCAGTTCGCCGATGATGGCGTCCGCCATCGCATCGGTCGACACGCTGGCCTCGTTGCCGGTCGCAAGATCCGCGGTCCGCAGCCCTTTCCTTATGGCGCTTTGTACCGCCGCATCAACACGGTCCGCTTCCTCAGCCAGACCGAGGCTGTGTCTTAGAAGCAGGGCGACGCTCTTGATGGTGCCGCAGGGGTTGGCAATGCCCTGGCCGGCGATATCCGGTGCCGAACCGTGGATGGGCTCATAGAGACCGGCGCCAGCCGCGCCGACGGAGGCGGAGGGCAGCATGCCCATGGAACCGGCCAGCATGGATGCTTCGTCGGTCAGGATATCGCCGAACATGTTCTCGGTGACCATGACGTCGAAATCCGCCGGCCGGCTGATCAGATGCATCGCCGCCGCGTCTACCAGGACGTGCTCAAGCTCAACATCGGCAAACTCATCGGCAATGACCCGGGTAGTAACGTCCCGCCACAGCCTCGACGTCTCCAGGACGTTAGCCTTGTCAACGGAACAGAGTCGCCCGTCGCGCTGACGCGCAAGCTCGGCGGCCATACGAACGACCCGCTCGATCTCGCCGACCGAGTAAACGCACTGGTCGCTCGCAGAGTCGTCATCGCGGGTCTTCGCACCGAAGTAAATGCCACCCGTCAGTTCGCGCACGATCATGATATCGACGCCTTCGAGCAGCTCCGCTTTCAGGGGCGAGGCACCCTTCAACTCCGGAATGATCTCTACCGGGCGCAGGTTGGCGAACACCCCGAGCTCAGCGCGGAGTCGCAGCAGGCCTTGTTCCGGACGGATCTTCGCGTTGGGGTCCGACCACTTCGGTCCGCCTACGGCTCCAAGCAGAACCGCGTCGCTCTCGCGGCAGTGCGCTACGGTGTCGGCGGGCAGGGGATCGCCCCTGGCATCGATAGCCGCGCCGCCTACCAGCGATTCGTTCAGGGTAAACCGGTGGCCACCTTGGGCCGCAACCGCTTCAAGCACGCGACGGCCGGCGGCGGCTACCTCCGGTCCGATGCCGTCACCCGGCAACAGGGTAATTACGGCGTCCACGAGCGCTGCTCCTCGAAGGCCTCGATGGCCGGTAGCTGTTTCCTGAGGAAGCCCATCTGGTCGATGCCCTCCAGCAGGCAATAGCGAGCGAAGTTATCAATGGGATAACTGACCGTTGATCCATCGGGCAATCGCAGCGTCGATTCGCGAACGTCAATCTCGAGTTCGATACCCGGGTTCGACAGCAGTGTCTCCAGTGTCGCTTCATCCACGATGATCGGCAGTAATCCGTTCTTTAGCGAGTTGCTGCGAAAGATGTCTGCAATTTCCGTGCTGATGACAACGCGGAATCCATAATCGGTCAGCGCCCAGGGCGCATGCTCCCGCGACGATCCGCAGCCGAAATTCCGCTTGGCGACGAGGATCTGGCAACCCTCGGCGTCCGGCTGGTTCAATACAAAGTCGGGATTCACGCTGCCGTCAGCGGTGTAGCGCCAGTCGTGAAACAGGTTCGCGCCCAGGCCTTCCCGGCTCGTTGTCGTCAGGAACCGGGCCGGAATGATCTGGTCGGTATCGACATCCTCAACGGGCAGGACCACCGTGCGCGAGCGAAGCTGAGTGAAAGGTTCCATGCTTATTGGTCCAGGTAGGGACGGGGATCCGCAACGCGCCCCTCGATTGCGGAGGCGGCGGCGGTCATCGGATTCGCGAGGATGGTTCGGGCACCCTTGCCCTGGCGACCTTCAAAGTTGCGGTTACTGGTACTGACGCTCAGCTTGCCGGACGGCACCGTGTCGCCATTCATACCGAGGCACATCGAGCAGCCCGACTCGCGCCACTCCGCGCCGGCCGCGGTAAACACCTGGTCGAGGCCCTTTTCCTCGGCTTCCCGCTTGATATGCTGGGAGCCCGGCACGACAAGCATGCGGACGCCATCGGCAACCTGCCGACCTTCCAGCACGCGGGCGGCCTGCTCAAGATCGGTCATGCGGGAATTCGTGCAGCTGCCCACGAATACGACGTCGACGGCCGATTCCGTTAACGGCTTGCCCGCTTCAACCTGCATGTAATCAAGAGACTTGCGGAAACCCGCCGAGCCATCATCCGGCACCGGCGCATTGACCGGTACCACCATTCCCGGGTTGGTACCGAAGGTGACCATCGGCTCGAGGTTTGACGCGTCGATTTGCACAACCTTGTCGAAGCTCGCATCCGCGTCGCCGGGCAGCGCTTGCCAGCGTTTGACTGCAGCGTCCCAGTCAGCGCCCTGCGGTGCCTTGGGGCGGCCGCGCAGATACTCAATCGTCGTGTCATCCGGCGCAATCATCCCGGCTCTCGCGCCGGCTTCAATGGACATGTTGCAGACCGTCATGCGCGCATCCATGCCCATGGCGGAGATCGCATCGCCTCGGTACTCGATCACGTGCCCGGTACCACCATCAACGCCGATCTGGCCGATGATGGCGAGGATAAGGTCCTTGGCTGAAACCCCGGTGGACAACTGCCCGCTAATGTCGACCAGCAGTGTTTTCGGTCGCCGCTGAAGAATGCACTGGGTCGCGAGGACGTGACCAACTTCGGTCGTTCCGATGCCAAAGGCGAGGGCGCCGAACGCCCCGTGCGTGCTGGTGTGACTGTCGCCGCAGACAATGGTCTTGCCGGGTTGGGTTGCACCCATCTCGGGGCCAATAACGTGCACTATGCCTCGATGGTCGCTATCGAAACCGTGGAGTTCGATGCCAAACTCTTCACAGTTCGCCTCCATCTGGCGTACCTGGCGCGCCGCGCCGGGCCCGGCGATCTCCAGGTCCTTGAAGGTACGAACCGGTGTGGTCGGGGTGGAGTGATCCATGGTGGCCAGCGTTTGCCCCGGACGCCGGACCGGTAGCTTTAGCTCCCGCAGCAGCGAAAATGCCTGCGGCGTCGTGACTTCATGAATCAGGTGAAGGTCGATATACAACACCGCCGGGGTGTCGTCGGTTTCCGGCACGACCACGTGTTCGGCCCAGACCTTGTCGAACAGCGTTCGCGCTTGATTGTCGCTCATAGCCTAAAACGTACTCCGTTCGCGCCCGCGGCTCGGCGGGCCAGTTAACTCGCGGCGGCTGCCACCTCGGCGGGCAGGTCGACCGCTTCCAGCCAATGTTCAGTGTCCGGCGTTTCTCCCGAGAACAGACCGAAAAACTCCGTTTGCAGCTTTTCGGTGACCGGCCCGCGCTTGCCGGCGCCGATCTCGATTCTGTCTACCGAGCGAATCGGGGTGATTTCAGCCGCAGTGCCCGTGAAGAACATCTCCTCGGCGAGGTACAGCGCCTCGCGAGGAATCGAACGCTCCTGGACCTCGTAGCCGAGGCGTTCGGCCAGGCGAATTACTGTGTCCCGGGTGATGCCCGTCAGGATGGACGACGTTGACGGCGGGGTCAGAAGCTTGCCGTCACGAACCATGAACAGGTTTTCACCAGCGCCTTCACTAACGGTTCCATCCGTGGCGAGCGCGATACCTTCGGCAAAGCCGCGTTGCTTCGCCTCTACGCTGATGAGCTGGCTCGAAAGGTAGTTTCCGCCCGCTTTGGCGAGCGCGGGAAGCGTGTTCGGCGCGACTCTCTGCCAGCTGGAAATGCAGACATCGACGCCGTTTTCGAGTGCCTCTGAGCCGAGATAGGCGCCCCATTCCCAGGCGGCGACCGCAACGTCTACCGGGTGATCCTCGCGGGGCGCGAGACCGATTTCCCCGTAACCCCGCATGGCGATCGGACGAATATAGGCGCCATTGACAAGCTTATTGGCGATGATGACTTCCTTGCAGACGTCAATCAGATCGGGCATCGAGTAGGGTATCGGCATCCGGTAAATCTTGGCCGAGTCATACAGGCGCTGCATGTGGTCCGTCAGGCGAAATACCTGTGGTCCGTTCGGCGTCTTGTACACCCTGATACCTTCAAATACCGACGATCCGTAGTGCAGGGCGTGGCTCAATACGTGAACTTTCGCCTCGTCCCAGGGGACCAGTTCACCGTTCATCCAGAGGAGTTTTCCACCTTCAAACATGCTCAATCTCCGACAGTCTGAGCCTTACCAAAAAAGGGCGGCTACTTTATCAGGGTAACCAAACGTGCGCACCAGCTACCCTCGCACAAAACGCAATCCAACGAGTGCCAGACTGCGCATCCGCAGCCGCCACTGCAATACGCCAAAAACGGTATTCGTTCAGATAGTTGCCCGGCTGATATCGCTGGATGGACCGGAGTCGTCGATGCCGCGTTCGCGGCGTCGAAGTATCCGGTTGATGACTTCGAGGTATGCACGGCTGCCAGCCTCGACGATGTCCACGCTGGTGCCGTGGCCACGATAGTCCTGGCCGCCGTTTTCAACGGTCACCGTGACCTCGCCCTGGGCGTCGTCACCGACGGTCGCGCTGTGCAGCTCGAAGTTACGCAACGTCAGGTCCACGCCGGTCAGTTCCTCCAGGGCACGGAAGGCGGCCTCTACGGGGCCGGAAGCCGTCGCTTCAGTCGATACCTCGCTGCCGGACTCATCCAGCAGCCGGACCGTCGCCTTCGCATCTGTCTCGGTACCGGACGCGATCTGCAGCGACTTCATGGTCCAGGGGCCGGCTGAGGAATGGTCGACGTTCATGATGATCGCCTCGATGTCCCCGTCGTACATATCCTTCTTCTTGTCCGCGAGCTTCTTGAACTCCTGGAACGCGCGATTCACCTCAAACTCATCCAGATCGAAGCCCAGCTCCTGGACGCGATCACGAAATGCATGGCGGCCACTGTGCTTGCCGAGCACCAGGTTGGAGTCGGCAAGGCCGACATCCTCCGGGCGCATGATTTCGTAGGTCGATGCGTGCTGCAGCATGC
>CAZFVT010000094.1:0-10290 GCA_964522355.1 uncultured Woeseiaceae bacterium
TCCCGGTCCGCGCCGACAGGTCGACGGTGATGGTGCGCGAGTCCGCGGCGGACAGGCGCACCTGGCGTTCGGTACGCCCGTACCCGGCCTTCGACAGGCCGATCTGGTAGTCGACGCCGGGAGACAGCGCCAGCTCAATCGGCGACTGGCCGCGGTAGCGACCGTTGACTGTGACGTTTGCCGCCCGCGGCACGGTATTCACGGTCAGCTTGGCGTTGGCCGGTGCAAGCACAATCAGCGGCAGTGACTGGTCAACGTTGGGTCGGGCCTGGACGACGCCGTCCCAGGCAGCGAACCCGTCGCGGACCACGCTGAGCTCGTGGCGACCCTCGAGGAGCTCGACGCTCATTGGCGTGCGCCCGATTTCTTCGTCACCGCGGTAAATGATTGCGTCGGCAGGCTCGGAGCGAATCTCGACGTCGGCCCAGCGCGGCACCAGCTGCACATCGAGAATTTCTTCACGACCCAGTCCGGCCATGACCACTGTGTCCTCGTAGGGCAGATAGCGATCGGAGGTGACGCGAACGGAATGGCTGCCCGGCTCGAGCTCGAGCGGCCCGAACGGCGCTTCGCCCAGCTGGGTGTCATCCACCGTCACCAGGGCTTCGACGCCGGCGTTCGTCATGACCGTGAGCTGGCCTGGCAGTCGCCGCATCTCGATCGTGACCGTCCGGCTGGGCTCCGAACCTACCTCGAAGGTCTGCGCAACATCGTAGTAGCCGGCGCGCCTTACCTCGACGGTGTAGGTGCCCTGCCGCAACAGGATGCGATCAGCCAGGGGCAGGCGGAACCAGCCGCCGCGCACCTGAACCTGATCCGCGCCCGCCGGCAAGACTTCGAACTGGATCGACTTGGACGTGAACAGGAGCCAGGAAAGAAGCGCCAGGACGGCAATGGCAGCCGCGACAGCCTGCTGCCATTTGAAAGCCGGCGCCTTCGCTTCAACCGGCTTGACCTCCGCCGCGCGGCGGAACGCCGCGGGGGCGATGGCCTCCTCAGCGGCAACCGCGGAATCATCGGGCATCTCCGGTGGCCGGGTGACGTAGGCGCTGTCTTCGAGGCGAACCTCCAGAACCATGCTGCCATCGGCATCGCTGACGCGGACGATGGAGCCGTAGAACCCCAGCTGATCGGCATCGGAAAGCCGCCGTGAGCTGCTCAACACCTCGCCGTTGACGGTGAGGCTGCTGCTGCCGACCGGCTGCAGGAAGGGCTGGCCGTCGAGTGCATCCAGCGTCGCGGCGGCGCCGCCGGCAGGGCCCGGCAGACGGATGTCGCAGTCGCTGCTGCTGCCGATACGTAGCGGCAGCGCGTCCAGCGTGAGGCGACGTTCGCCGTCGGCGTCACGGATCAGCAGGGCATCAATGATCAAATCGGTTCCTCGCACTGAACGACGACCGGCTGCATGTCAATTTCAGGGGCAACGCGAAACTCCTGCCGGACATCCCGAAACCCTCGACGAATCCCGACGGCGACGTAGGTGCCCGGGCGTAGCTCAAGCTGCTGTCGGCTAAAGCTGCCAAGCTTACCAACTTTGTAAACCGTCACGTCCGTCACCCCGTCCGACACGAGCTCGACGACCAGCGGCGTGGCCGCACGCTTTAGCAACCGGGCCAGTACGTTCTTATGATCTTCGAGACGCGGTCCGACTTCCGGCATGGTTGAAACACTGAGCATCAGCTGTGTGGCGTTCTGCATGTTGGCCGGGTCGCTGAGGCCGTCGGGATCGTCGATGTAGGCCTGGAGCTGGCGATGAAGTGCTGCTCTCTGGCGCGAACGGTAAAGCCCCTCTTGCGCAAAGGCCAGGTCGCCATCCACGTCCAGCAGCGCCTCGTAGGTGGTGACCGCCGATTCCCATTCCTCATTGGCCTCCTGCTCGACTGCCTCCCGCTCCATGACGCGGATTCGGTAAAGCCGCTCTTCCTGATCTGTCTGCAGCAGCCCGTCACCGGGTTCTCGCGAATCGGGGAAAATCTTTTTTGCCGCTTCGAAGGCCGCCCGGGCAGTAGCGAAGTCTTCAGCCGCGAGCGACGAGAAGCCGTCGGACATGAGCCCCTCGAAGGAGAGCTGGGTTATCCGCGCGGCAACGGCAGACAGCGCCTCTCTTGCGGGTTCCCACAGCGGATCAAGTTCCAGCGCCTTGTCGAAGGCAAGCCGGGCGGCTTCGAGTTCGAGGTCGTCAAGATAGCTCTCGCCCTGGCGCATGAGATCTATGACGGCTTCCAGATTCCTGGCACGAGCAAGGCCGGCGGTCGCTTCCGCGTCGTTCGGCGTAATCGCCACGGCAAGGTCAAAAAGTCGTACGGCCCTGACCGGGTCTTCGTTGTTAAAGGCCGCCCAGGCTTCCGTCATCGTCTCGGCGAATACGTCCTCAATTCGATCAAAGAACGGTTCGAGCATATCCGTCGCCCGGATATAGCTTTCGGCCGCGCGCCGGTAGTTCTTGCCGACGTAAGCTTCGTCGCCTTCCGCGTAGACGTTGGTGGCATCCAGGTAGGGCTGCCCTCCCCAGCGCTCTATGCCTCTGAGTTTGAGGCCATCCAGCACCGAGAGCAGGTCGCCGAGCGCGTCGTCCGCCGCCTCTTTCGCTTCGATGCTATCGTCCGCAACGCCGGCGTTGACGCTCGGCGTATCTGCCAGGGAGGGCTCGGCCTCGACGTCGTCAGCAACGACGGGCTCTTCGCTTGTCGCCTGCGGTTCGTCGTCCCGATCGACGGCGCTGGGGAGAATAAACGTTACGCCAACGAGCAGCACCAGCAGAACCGCGAGTGCGCCGTAGACGGTCCTGGCCGATAACCCACCGCCGGCGCTGTCAACCGTGGCAGCCGGCGCGGCGTCCGAAGGCTTTCTTCGGCTGTAGGCGGCCACCTTTACATCGTCGGTCGCCGGTACGGCAGCCGGCGCACGCAAGGTTGCCGGAAGCCTCGCGGGTCCCGCCGGGAATCCCGCGGCGGCAAGGCGTTCCCCGACGGTCTCCGCATCCGGGCGCGCGGACGGGTCCTCGCTCAGCATCGCCTGCACGAGCCCGGACAGATCCGGTGGCACTGCGTCACCGGCCGCGCTATGCGAAGGGAGTGACGGCGTCGCGCCAGGCGGGCCGCCGGCAATCAGCTCGTGCAGCAGCACGCCGAGCGCGTACACGTCGTCGGCCGGCGCCGGCTGCGCACCGGCGCGTTGCTGCGGGCTGGCGCTGGCGGCCGAGCCACCGGTACTTGCCGCGGCAATGCCGAAGTCGATGAGATAAGGCGCACCCTGTGCGTCGAAAAGGACGTTGCTCGCCTTGATATCCCGGTGTACGACGTCTTTGGCGTGGGTATAGCGCAGCGCATCGGCGAGCAGCGCGACGGCCGGCAATACCGAATCCAGCGGCTGACCGCCCAGATCGCCTATGTCCGGCCCGTCGACGAACTGCTGTGCGTAGAACGGCCGGTCTTCGTCGTGATACTCGAAGACGCGAGCAATATGCGCATGCATCAGCCGGCTGGCTACCTGCCATTCCTTGCGGAACAGCTCGCGCTGGCCCGCAACCTCGAGCAGCGAAGACTTCAGGAATTTCAGAACAACGTTGGCGTCAGCGCGATTGTCCTGCGCGAGCCAGAGTTCGGCCATTCCGCCCTCGCCGATCTTTTTGATCAGCGCGTAGCGTTCAACCAGCCGAGTGCCTTGAGAGAGCTCCTGCATACACGGGTCGGGCGGGCTCAGGTGCCGGTGTTCGCCTGCGCGCCGCGAGCCGGCACGCCGACGTCGATGTCGCTGTCGAAGCCGGTTTCGATCTGGTAGATGTCCTTGAGGAGCTTACGCCAACCCTCGTACTGCGCTTCGGCTGTGCCGACGAGGCGGCGAGACTCGCCTTCGACCTGCACCGTCAAAGGTGCAGCTTCGGCGATAAAGGATTCCGACAGCTCGCCGATCTCGGACCGGTACAGGTTTGCGGACTGGCGCATCTGAAAGGCGTCGATGATCGTACGGATGCCCTTGTCGATGCCGACCACCTGTGCTGCCTGCCGCCAGTTGTAGCCGCGATTGTTGCCGCCGGAGGTGTCGATGCTCATGGAGCCGGCGACTACGGCGGCGCCGAGGAGCGCTCGCATCGTCGCGGCTCGTTTCACCTGGCGAATGCTGATCTGGTTCTGACGCGAGTTCTTCCGCCAGCCCTCATAGGGCAGAGCGATGCCGTAGTAATAGTTGGCGTAGTGTTCGTTGAGGGTGTCTACGACGAGGCGGTCGCGCTCACGAATCTGCCTCAGCCGACCCACCATCGGATCGTTCTCGGCCGGCAAACGCTGGATTTCGGCCATGCCATCCTTGTTCACCAGGAGATGCTCGCCGTAGGCGGTTGGCGCCATGTCCGCGAAGAACTGCAGCTCCGAAACCTGACGAATCTGGGAGATCTCGCGGGGCGTCAGGGTCGCCGCATACTGGCGGAGATCGTTGGCGAGGTCGTTGAAGACTTTCTGGTAAGGGTCGTTGGCCCGGTCACGATTGGTCGAGTAGGAACGCACGCCCGTTTGCATCGAGTACTTGTTTTCAAACCACTCTCGCCCCGTTGCATCGGTGGCGGTTACGACCAGCTCGATGAATTCGCCGTCGGAGCGCTCGATTTCGCCGTTGAGATAGACGTCGGTATAAACCTCCGTCGAGGGGATCACGCGTACGGCACCCCAGTAGCCGGTGCTCTGCAGCGTGGTCTTGATGTGATAGGGGAGGTAGCGAGACTCGGCCGATCGAATCTCCTCATAGACGCCGCTCTTGATGGGGTCGTTGTCCTCGGGAATGCCAGGCTCGAAATTGGTGATGCCAATGTCGAGCAGCAGGTTCTCCGAAATGTCGAGCGTGGCAACGTCCAGCCGGGTGTGCTCGGCGGTGATGACTTCCTGTACCGAGCAGCCGCTGCTGAAGAGCAGCACGGCTGCAATCAAAGCTCCGATTGATCTCATAGTCGTGCGGTCCGTGTCTCTATTCATCCCTGAGTACCGCCGTCAATGACGGCGTCTCATCATAGCCCGTTATACTTGCGGTATTCATCCCAAAGGCGCTCGCGCAGCTCCGGATCGTCCTCCGCAAGGGCCGCTTCCCGCAGCTGCTTGGCCACGATGTCTTCGCTGACCAGGTCGGGAATGTCATCCGGCGTACGCTGTTCTATCTCGCTTTCTTCCATATTAGAGACGGTCGCGGTCGAGCCGCTGCCGCCGCCCCCGGGTGAACCCTGCGAACTGCTGTTGCCGGTTCCCTGAATTCCGCCGGGACCGCCGGCCTGGCGTCCGAGACCCACGCCGCCAGAGCCACCACCGGCGCCGTTACCGAAACCTTCGGTATCACGGCTGACCGTGGAAATCTCACGCTGTTCTTCCGCCAGCACTTCATCGAAGCCGCCGACCGACTCTTCGAGTTCGCCCTCAAGACGGGCTTTGCGTTCTGCGGCCGACTCACCGGGATATTGGCCAGCTTCGCCGCCACCGGCGCCACCCATACCGGGCATCTGACCGCCGAGTCCGGGAATCGCCTGTCCGCTGCCGGACCCGCCGCCACCCATGCCGTCGGCGCTACCCCCGGGCATACCGCCCGCGGAACCGCCCTGCATGCCGCCGGAACCACCGCCTTGCGCGCCGCCGTGTGCGCCGCCTTGCGCGCCGCCAGAGGCTCCGCCCTGGACACCGCCCGGCGTCCCGCCCTGCCGCCCGCCGGACGCGCCGCCCTGCATGCCGCCGGAGGATCCGCCCTGCATGCCGCCGGAGGACCCGCCCTGCATGCCGCCAGAAGATCCGCCCTGCATGCCGCCGGAGGACCCGCTCTGCATACCGCCGGAAGACCCACCCTGCATACCGCCGGAACTGCTGCCAGAGCTACCGCCCTGCTGGCCGCCCTGTGAACCTTGCTGGCCGCCGGCGCTGCCGCCCGACGAGCCACCGCTGGGGATGGACATACCACCGGAACTGCCGCCGCTTTGCGGAATGGGACCCTGGTACTGGATACCGCAGCCGGCGATCGAGGCCGCAAGAACGGCACTCGCCAGTGCCTTATAGATCGCAGGAATGGTCACGGGTGACGGGCTTCTGTTGGTCATTGACATGCTGCCTTTTCGGGAAACGGATCGAGGCAACAATGAGAGCCCGCGGGCGCGATCGCACTCCGCCAGCATCCCGGCCCATACAGGCCCGTTGCCATCCGTAATCTTTGAGCGACCGTGTCGCTGGTAAGTTCCACTAAACGCGGCATTTTCGGCGCTTTTGCGCCTGTTTGGCCGCTGAATCGACCTTAATACGAGGGCGGCGCGGCCGCAACCGGGTCCAGGCGGCAGGGAGAGACCGTCCGAGAGCCTTCTCGGGGCCCGTCATTTCGGGGATTTGGACGCCGGGGATGCCTATCGGGAAGGCTTGATCGGGGTTGGGGATCAAAAAGCGACCCGGATGGCGGCATATCTGCTGTTGGGGGAGTCAATCAGCGGACCGCCATCCGGGCTTAGTCGGGGCCCATTCGCGGCTTTGCGAACCAGGCCCTCCTGAGGGTCAATGACGTGGTGCGGGGGATCAGGGGGAGAATTACCAGCGTCATGGAGCCCAGGGAACGTTAGCCTCGAGATGATTCGAGGGTGACTTTTAGCCTACTCGGCAGGCTCCTGCCCGCCGCGACGACCGCGACGTCGCTCGCCCATCTGTTCCATGCGGGAACCAAAGCGATCGATCATGCTCTGGAGCTCGGCCGCCTGTTCCGGCGTCAGGACAGCATGCACTTCCGAGCGAATCCGGCCCGCCAGTAGCGTCGTATCGGTGACAATCTGCCCGCCTTCGAGGGCCAGATTATTGAGCTGTGCCGAGTAATCGGGGGCAGCGGGATCGAGCGCCATTACGGCTTTACGCGTCTCCTTGCCACGATCGCGAATCGCTTCGAATTCAGGTTTGGCGGCATCGATAATGTTGCGCACCTCCTGCTCCTGGGTTTCATCAAGATCCAGTCGATTGACCAGTCGGCCAACCATCATCATCGGTCCGGCCTCGGACATGCCGCGGCCGCCATGGCGGTCACCTCTGCCCTGGCTGTCAGCAAGGACGGCGCCGGTGGCAAGAATGGAAGCGCCGGCAATTACGATTGCGGTTTTCTTCAGGTTCATCTGTTCGTCTCCAAGGTGTTTGAGGGTCTGGTACCGGGCCTTCCGGGCCCCGGGGTGCTTGGCATTTACCTTGGTAAGCAGATTAGCC
The DNA here is from genome assembly GCA_964522355.1 of uncultured Woeseiaceae bacterium. Lineage (GTDB taxonomy): Bacteria > Pseudomonadota > Gammaproteobacteria > Steroidobacterales > Woeseiaceae > JBFGFX01. The sequence continues at coordinate 7,197 of CAZFVT010000094.1, forward strand.
GCTGGAATCGCAAGTAACGTCAGCACGGCACAAGCTATGCAAAGAATTGTCAATCGCGGGGCGCCGATTGTTGAAGGGAGTCCCGCAATACACCATTGTTACCTCAGGAAAACGGATGAGTAACGCAGTGGATAACGCAAAGGCAGAAGCTCGAATTCTCCTGATCGACGACGACAGGGAGCTTGGTGAAATGCTCCGGGACTACCTGGCGGACGATCATCTCGACGTCACCACGGCGCTAAGCGGTGAGGACGGGCTGGAGGTTTTCTCCCGTTCGAATTTCGATCTTCTGATTCTCGACATCATGATGCCCGGCATGAGCGGGCTGGACGTGTTGCGCACCCTGCGCAGCGAACATGACGTGCCCGTCATCATGCTGACAGCGCGTGGCGATGACGTAGATCGAATCATCGGGCTGGAGGTCGGCGCCGACGACTACCTGCCGAAACCCTTCAATCCCAGGGAGCTGACCGCACGCATCAAGGCCATCCTCCGACGCACGTCGCAGGCCGCGCAAAAAACGGAGGACTATGCGGCTGGCTCCCTGCGTGTCGAACCGAAAACCCGCAGCGTCTACGTTGGCGAGGAGCGACTCCGAACCACCGGCACGGAGTACGAGATCCTCCGCTGCCTGCTGGAATCGCCGGGTGAAGTCGTCAGTAAGGACACGCTCAGCGAACGGGCACTGGGCCGCAGGCTGCTGCCCTACGACCGCAGTATCGACACCCACATCAGCAACCTGCGCCGCAAGCTGGTCGCGGCCGGTGCCGACGGCGAGTCAATCACCAATCAGCGGGGAGTGGGCTACCTGCTGCTGCCCGCTGTCAAGGCGGAGAAAGATGCATAGCCTGACTCTGCGTTTCTTCCTCGCGTTCTGGTCCATCATCATCGTTATGGCCGGGCTCGCTGCTGGCGCCGGCTATGCGTACTCCGAGCGCTTCCGCGAGGCGCTGGAAAACTTCGAGATGAGTGACACGGTCCTTGCGGCGAGTCACGAGCTGGAACGCGGTGGTCGCCGTGCCCTGGTCAAATGGCTGGGAGACCAGCCCGAAACGTCGCCGGTCAACGTGTTTGTCATTGATGCCCGGCGCCGCGAGCTGCTCGGCCGCCGAATTCCGCGCTGGGCGGACAGGCTGTTAAGGCGCTTTGAACAAAGTGACCGCAACTGGGACCGCCGCGATCGCAATCGACCGGACAACCTGCTGCCGGCCCGCCCCTACACGCGGCTGCGCGGGCCGGAAGGCGAGCTCTATACCTTGTTCGTCGACTCGCGGCGGCCACCTACCCTGCAATGGGTCACGGCCGGGCCGGCGTTTCTCGGCATCGCGCTGGTCTTGAGCGCGCTGGTGTCTTTCGTGCTCGCGAGAGCCATTGCGCGCCCGGTGCGCACGTTTCGCGAAGCCACCGTCGCGATCTCCGAGGGTCAGCTAGACACCCGGGTGGCGGATTCGATGCGTACGCGTCGCGACGAGATCGGCAAGCTGGCGCAGGACCTCGACCTGATGGCCGAGAAACTCGAACAGGCGTCGGAACGACAGAAGGAGCTGATGGCGAACGTATCGCACGAGCTGCGCTCGCCGCTCGCGAGGCTGCGAGTCGCGCTCGAACTGGCGCGGCGCGATCAGGGTGATCGCTCCGAGTTCAGCCGCATCGAAAACGAAACCGAACGCCTCGATGAGCTGATCGGCCAGCTGCTGCGCTACTCGCGGCTGGAAGCAGCGAGTGAATCAGATCCGGAACGGCTCGACGTTGCCGTCCTGCTTGGCCAAATCGTTGCGGACGCGAACTACGAGTGCCGCTCTTCCGGGCTCGACAACGTCTCTGTCGCGCTCGATTCGGAAAAGGAACTCTGGATTGCCGGTGACCGGCAGGGCCTCGCCAGCGCGATTGAGAATGTGCTTCGAAACGCCATTCATCACAGCCCGCCGAACACGCAGGTCAAGGTGGACGCACATCGTCGCGAAGACCGCGTGGAAGTGCGGATACGCGATGCCGGAGACGGCGTTTCGGAAGACGCGTTGCCGCACATCTTTGAGCCCTTCTACCGGGCGCCGGACGCAATGGCGACAGGCGCAAAGGGAACCGGACTGGGACTTGCGATTGCCGCCCGAGCGGTCGAAGCGAACGATGGCAGTATCTCAGCCCGCAATCTTGAGGGCGGCTTTGAAATCAGCCTGCGGCTACCGCTGGCCGACTGAATTGAACGTCTCGCTGGCAGGCCCCTCAGGGCTTGCGGAACAGGATGATCGAAAGATCATCCGGCTTGTTCGGCAACGTGTCTGAATCGGCACGCATGCGCACGCGAGCGCGGTGCAGAAGCGAATCCATTGCCGAGTCCAGCGAGCCCTTTCGCGACAGTTCGACAATCTCTTCGAGATGCAGGTTATCGGTCAGCCCATCGCTGGCGAGAAGCACCGTGTCGCGCACAGACAGCTGCACCGGCGCGCCGACGTCGATATGCATCTGTTCGGTACCGATGAAGTTTGAGACCAGGTGGCGCTCGGCGTGAATCAGCGCGTCGCGATGATCCAGGAAGCCCGCCTCAACGGCGAAACCTGTCGGTGAGTGCGCCATCGTCTGCGCCTTCATGAGACCGCGCTGGCCAAAGATCATCGCTTCGGAATCGCCAACCTGGTAACAGCGCGCGGTACGACCCTCGACGGTAACCACGGTCAGCGTTGTCGCCGAACCGTTGGACAGGTCGCGCACGGCCTGGTTGGCCGCTTCGATGCCGTTGAGAATCGCCGTTCTCAGCAGCATGGTCTCCTGCATCGACCGCTGCAGGGAACGATTCAGCTCTACGATGGCGGTTTCCGACGCCTTGCGACCACCTGGCATGCCGCCTGCACCATCGGCCACCGCCAGCACACCGGCCTGCGGTCCATAGGGAATCGCGGCGAAACAGTCTTCGTTGTCGGTACTGCGCTCTGGTGACGGCGCCGTGTGGGCGACCATCGTGCCTCCGGCGATTGCCTCCCGAAGGGTAAACGGCTCTCGACGACCCGCATCCGCGAGCACGTGGAGTTCGTCGCTCACTGCTCAGGCCTCAGCGGTTCACTGCACCAGGCACAGTAGCTCCAGAACCCACTGGCCA
>CAZFVT010000095.1:0-10288 GCA_964522355.1 uncultured Woeseiaceae bacterium
CTTGGCGTTGAGCGCGATCAGGCTGGTGCTGAACAGGTTGTCGCCTGGGCTGAAGCCACCGTAGTAGTCGATGGTGACACCGTTCGTGGGTACGTAAACAAGCCCGCGTTCGAGGTCCGCGGAAAGCGGCGCCCAGGACGAAATGTCGCCGGTGTACTGCCAGGCGTCGTTCTCCCAGGTTTCGTGGCCGACCTGGCCCGGCTGCGGGATGACGTTAAACTTCCAGAGGAACTCACCGGTGGCCGCGTCATAGCCGAGAATGTCGCCGGGCACGTTTTCGACGCGTGACTGGTAGTAGCCCTGTTCGTGCGAGTTGCCGACGACCACGACACCGTTGACGACGATCGGCGGCGACGAGGTGGTGATGTAGCCGGTCTCAAGCGGCAGGCCTTCGTAGGGGTCGTACTCGTAGCCGAAGTCTTTCAGCATGTCGACGACGCCGGTCTTCGGGAAGCCGTCGATGGGAACTGGTGTACCCCAGTTTTCCAGCGGTTGGCCGGTCTCGGCGTCGAGCGCGGTCAGGAAGAAAGCCGGCGAGGAGATATAGATGACCTCGCGACCGTCCACTTCCGCGTAGGCAACGCCCTTGCCGTAGTCCTTGCGCATGGAATATTCGTAGCGATTGGTTTTCGGTTCGCCGTACGACCACAGCAACTCGCCGTTGGCAGGGTCGAGCGCGACGACGTAGCGGCGCGGTCCGGCGACCGTGTACAGCCGGCCGTTGATGTAGCTCGGTGTCGAGCGGCCGCTCTGCGCGCCGAAGCTTGCACCGTCCCAGACCCACTGTTCCTCGACGTCTTCGTAGTTCTCCAGCGTGATCTGGTCGGCCGGCGAGTATCGGGTGTGCGCGGCATCGCCGCCCAGGTATTCCCACTGTCCGCCGCTGGTGCCCGGACCGGATTTGACCACGGCGGCCGTCGAGCCGGCGCTTTCGGCCGGCGGCGCGTCAGACGTACCGCCGCCACAGGCAGCGATCACGAGCGAAGACGCTGCGACGAGAGTCAGTCGGCGCGGATTGGCCGACAGGAAAGGTGTTCGATTCATGATTTCCCCCAAATATGCATCGCTGCAGACGCATGCCGGCGAGGGGGTAGACCCCTAAAGCCGCGATGCCCTCTCAAGTCAGACGCAAAGTCTGCGCCGCCGGATCTCCCGGGCGGCCACACGTCGGCCGGCATGTGCCCAAAGTGTAGCGAAAATGCTGCGGTGTTGGAGAGTAAAATCGGCATTTGCTAGGCTCTCCGAGGGCAATTTGCACAGAGCGTGCCAGTCGCAATCGGCGGTCGCCACGGCGGGTGCCAACTGGTTAGACAATTGAGCGGACGGGTTACTGGTAGGGTTTTTCTGCCGAGCCGGTTCCGAGCGTCGACGGCCGCGCCGCCGCTCATCAACAACAACCACAAAGCGGCCGTGGGGAGCGCATTGCACGAATATTTTCTGAAGGCGATTACCGTCGTCAGCGACTGGATGTGGGGCCCGTGGACCCTGGTGTTTATCGCCGTGGTCTCCGTTTTCCTCACCGTGCGCAGCGGCTTCTTCCAGGTCAGCCATTTCGCCTACATCTTCCGCGCCTCGTTCGGGCAGATCTTTGATCGTTCCGGTGATCGCAATCGCGAGCGCATGACGCCTTTCCAGGCCACCTCGACATCGCTGGCCGGAACCGTGGGCATGGGGAACATGGCCGGCGTGGCGACGGCCCTGTCGATTGGTGGTCCGGGCGCGATACTCTGGATGTGGGTGCTGGCGTTCTTCGGCATGATGACCAAGGCCGTCGAGATCACCATCGCCGTGCACTATCGCGATATCGACGCCAAAGACCAGGTCCAGGGCGGGCCCATGTATTACATTCGCCGGGCTCTCGGCTGGAGGAGCCTGGCCGTGCTTTTCAGCATCGGCATCGCCTTCAACAGTTTCTTCAGTTCGTCGATGCTGCAGTCGCATACCGTGGGCCGCGCGTTTGTCGCGAGCTACGGCATTCATCCCTACATCACGACGGGGGCCATGGCGGTGATTACGGCGATCGTGGCCATCGGCGGCGTCCGCCGCATCGGGCGTTTTTGCGAACGACTGGTGCCGGCGATGACGCTGTTGTACCTGGTTGGCGGGCTGATCATCGTCATTGCCAACGCCGACCAGCTGCCCGGCGTTCTGTCGCGAATCTTCACGTACGCGTTCGCGCCGGCGCCCGCGGTGGGCGGCTTTGCCGGTGCCGCGGTCATGGCGGCGATCCAGAACGGCATGGCGCGCGGCATGCTGTCGAACGAGGCAGGGCTTGGCACGGCACCCATGGTGCATGCCAACGCCGAGACCGATCATCCGTTTCGCCAGGGGATGTGGGGAGCGGCAGAAGTCTTCATCGATACGACCGTGATGTGCAGCATCACCGCGTTCATCATCCTGTCGACCGGCGTGCTCGAGAACGGGCAGACCGGCATCGAGCTGCTGATCGAAGCCTTCTCCACGTATTATTCGCCCGAAGTTGCCGGAGCCTTCGTATCGATAGCCATCCTGACGTTCTGCCTGTCGACGCAGATCGGGTTCTTCATCTATTTCCAGACGGCGCTGGTCGATCTTTTCGGCGAAAGAGCGTTTCGCTACCTTCGCTGGATCTACTTCATGCCGGGCATCGTCTTTGCAACCATCACCCGAACTGATGAGCTCTGGGCCGTGGCCAACATCTCGGTGTTCCTGAGTGCGATACCGAACCTGGTCGCGCTGCTGATGCTCTCGGGTGTATTCCTGACCCTGATGCGAGACTATCTGTCCGGCGAGAAGAAGTACGCGACGGCGCTGATCGACGTCAGCCGGGCCTGGGTACGGACAGCGCCGGGCTACCGCAGCGAGCGGGCGCCGCAATCAGCGGGACCCTAACCAGCGCTGGCAAACCAAAGTCAGACCAACCAAAGGCAAGAAATGAGCAACCCGAAACTCGACGAATCCGCCACCGGCGTCTTCATCATTGCGGCCACGCCGTTTAATGACGATGGCAGCCTCGACCTCGACAGCACCGATCGCATGGTCGACTTCTACCGGGAGAAGGGTGTTTCCGGCATTACCATCCTCGGCGTCATGGGCGAGGCACCGAAGCTGACGCCCGATGAGTCGGTGACGTTTCTCGCGCGCGTGCTGAAGCGCACCGACGGCCAGATTCCGGTAATCGTCGGGGTGTCGAATCCGGGGTTGGACAACCTCGTTCGCCTGGCGAATACCAGCATGGAGCACGGTGCTGCGGGCGTCATGGTGGCACCGCCGGCCGGTCTGGGAACGGACAGCAAGATCTACGGCTATATGTCTCAGGTCTTCTCCGCGCTCGGTGCCGACATCCCGGTCTGCTACCAGGACTATCCGTTCCTCACCAAGTCCGAGACTTCCGTGCCCGTCTTCAATCGGCTGGTCAGTGAATTTTCCTCAGTCGTCATGCTGAAGCACGAAGAGTGGCCCGGCCTGAAGAAGCTGACCGAGGTGCGTGAGTCGGCCGAGCGTGAAGGGCTGCGGCGAGTATCCATCCTCTGCGGTAACGGCGGGCTGTACCTGCCGCAGGAACTCGATCGAGGTGCCGATGGTGCGATGACCGGCTTCGCTTACCCGGAGATGCTGGTTGAGGTCGTAAGACTGCACCGTGCGGGCGATCGCGACGCTGCTGAGGACCTGTTCGATGCCTACCTGCCGCTCGTGAAGCATGAGCAGCAGCCCGGTTTCGGACTCGCGCTGCGCAAGGAAACCCTGCACCGCCGCGGCGTGCTGGCCTCGCCGAAGGTCCGGGCGCCGGGGCCCGCGCTCGGTCCTACGGAACACGATGAACTGACGCGCCTTATTGGCCGCGTCGAAGCGAACCTGAAGGCACTGTAACTATGGATCTTGGATTAAAAGACAAGCGAGCCCTGGTGCTCGCCTCGAGCGGCGGACTCGGACTGGCGATTGCGACGGCACTTTGCCAGGAAGGCGCTCACGTGATGCTCTCCGGGCGTTCCGCCGACAAGCTGGAAGCAGCCGCCGCAGAACTCACAGCCAACGGCCCGGGCAAAGCGGAATTCACGGTTATCGACCTGACGGATGCGAAGGCGGCGGACACGCTCTATTCGGCCGCGGTCGAGTCCATGGGCGGTGTCGACATCCTCGTCAACAACGGCGGCGGACCGCCGCCGGGCGGCATTGAGGGTCAGGACTCCGACACCTGGCGGAGCCAGTTCGAAGCCATGGTCGTGCGGCTGATCGAAATGGCCAATCTTTGCCTCCCAGGCATGCGCGAAGCGGGCTGGGGCCGGATTCTCACGGTGGCTTCCTCAGGCGTGATTCAGCCCATTCCCAATCTCAGCATCTCGAATACGATTCGTTCAGCCATCGTTGGCTGGAACAAGTCGCTTTCCAATGAAGTGGCGGCTGACGGCATTACGGTCAACATTCTTGCTCCCGGCCGCGTGGCTACGGACCGCACCCAGGCGCTGGACGAGAATGCGGCAAAGCGACAGGGCAAGACCGTCGAGGAAGTGCGAGCCGCTTCGCAGGCGACGATTCCAGCCGGACGCTACGGCAAGGTCGAGGAATTCGGCGCCGTTGCCGCCTTCCTACTGGGCGAGCCGGCGAGCTACGTCACCGGCAGCATCATTCGCTGCGACGGTGGTTCGATCCGCAGCGTATAGGGGCACGATGATGAGCGGCACCAGCAGCTACGACCTGGTCATACGCGGCGGCACCGTTGCCAACGCGGCCGATTCCTTCAGCGCGGATGTCGGGATTCGCGACGGACGTATAGTGACGATCGGCAACGGACTCGACGACGCCGCACGCATCATCGACGCGACCGGCAAGTATGTGTTGCCCGGTGGCATCGAGGCTCACTGCCATATCGAGCAGGAGTCATCGGGCGGTGTGATGACGGCTGACGACTACTACTCGGGCAGCGTGTCTGCCGCCTTCGGCGGCAACACAACCTTTGTGCCCTTTGCGGCGCAGCATCGCGGACAGAAACTTAAAGATGTGCTTGAGACGTACCACGGCCGGGCCGAACCAAAGTCCGTCATCGATTACTCCTTTCACCTGATCGTTTCTGACCCGACAGAGGATGTCCTGCAAAACGAGTTACCGAAGGCCATCGAACAGGGCATCACGTCGTTCAAGATCTACATGACCTACGACCGGCTCATCGTCGATGACTCGCAGATGCTCGACATCTTTGCCGTGGCCAAGAAGCACGGCGCGCTCACCATGATCCACGCTGAGAACAACGCGATGATCAAGTGGATGAGCAATCGCCTGGTCGATGGCGGCAACGAGAAGCCCAAGTACCACGCTTTGAGTCACCCGCGGGTCGCAGAGGCAGAGGCGATCAATCGCGCGGTGATGCTGGCCAGCTTCGTCGATACGCCGATCCTGATCGTGCACGTATCGACCGAAGCCGGGGCTCGCATCATCGCCAAGTCGCGCTACGCCGGCCACAAGGTGTTTGGCGAAACCTGTCCGCAGTACATGTTCCTGCACGCCGAGCAGATGGATCAGCCGGGCATGGAAGGTGCCGGGCTATGCTGCAGCCCGCCGCTTCGCGACCGGGCTTCCCGCGATGAGATCTGGCGCTGTATTCAGAATGGCACCTTCCAGGTGTACTCCTCCGATCACGCCCCTTATCGCATGGACGAAACCGGCAAGTTCATCGCCGGCAAGAAGCCGGATTTCCGCAAGATCGCAAACGGCGTCCCAGGCATCGAGATGCGCCTGCCGCTGCTGTTCTCCGAAGGATTTCTGAAGGGCCGAATCAGCCTTAATCACTTCGTCCAGCTGGCTGCTGGCAACGTGTCGAAGATTTACGGACTGGATCATCGCAAGGGCTCGATTACCGAAGGCAAGGACGCGGATATCGCCATCTGGGATCCAGAGGAGAGCCGGACGATCACGGCCGATGACCTGCACGACAACGTCGACTACACGCCCTATGAGGGTATGCAGGTGCAGGGCTGGCCGACGACGGTTATCCGCCGCGGCGAGGTCATCGTTGAGAACAACGAGCTCAAGGCTGCACGCGGCTCCGGCGAGTTTCTCGAAAGGCGCGCCATCGACACGACCGGTATGCCCGGCGAGCTTGCCCCGGAGCTCGATCCCGAGCGCAACTTCGGTACCGACCTTGGCCTATGAGCGAACGCCGCGTCCTGGTTCTCAATCCGAATTCGAATCCCACGGTAACGGCGGGCATCGAGGAAGCCGTTGCTGAGCAACAGGAGCCTGACCGACTTCGTATCGACTGCGCGACGCTTGAGAGTGGGCCGTTTGGCATCGAATCCGACCAGGACGTTGCTTTCGTCAAGCCTCGCGTCCTTGATCACATCGCCGGCGCGATTGGTCGCTACGACGCGTTCGTCATTGCCTGCTACAGCGACCCGGCGCTCGCCGAGTGTCGCGAGCGGTTTGCGAAGCCCATAGCCGGCATTCACGAGAGCGCGGTTACCCTGGCGGCATCCTACGGCCGTACGTTCGGCGTGTTGGCGCTCGGTCGGGACTCCATCCAACGACACATCGGCTACGTTCGAGAGCTCGGGCTTCAGTCCTTCCACGCCGGCGAGCGGCCCCTCAACATCACGGTCGACGAAGCAGCGAACGACCCGACGACGCTGGACAAAATTGTCGAGACAGGAAGAGAGCTGATCGACGAGGACGGTGCAGAGATTGTCATCCTCGGTTGTGCCGGCATGGCAAAGCACCGAGCGGCTGCGCAGACCGCCCTCGGCGTCCCGGTCATCGATCCCGTCCAGGCGGCCGTTACCATGATTAGCAAGGTCGCCTGAATCCGGCGACCGACAGCCCGAGACCGCACTATGAGCAGAACCATGAAACACAGGACGTCCGGCTGGCGGCCGGATCGCCGCGAGTTTGTCAAAGCCGCCGGGCTTGCCGCACTAAGCACCGGTACGCTGGCGCCGGCCCTGGCCGCGCTGCCGTCGGATCGGGCGCTGTCACTCGCCGAATCACGCCGTGACGAACTCCTGGACCTGCTGCAGCGGATGATTCGCATCCGCAGTCTCAGCGGCGAGTCGGCCGAAGAGGCCCAGGCGGTCGTCAAGGACTACCTGCGCGCGCTGCCGTACCGGATTGAGGAAACGGCCGACCGTCCGAGCCGCTATGTCGACCACGCGGAATACATGCCGCCGAATCCACCGAGCGACGGACCCTTCATCAACGTGGTGGGGCTTCCGGCCGACGGTTCCCAGGCCCACGCCATGTTCTCGCACATTGATACCCATCTTCTCGTTGACGGATGGGAGACCGACCCCTTTACGCCGGTTATTCGTGACGGCCGGATATATGGTCTTGGCACGGGCGACGCCAAGGGGGGCGTTTCGGCAATGCTGGTGGCGGCCGCCGCCTTGGCTGAAGCCGGAGAACCACTGCCCGTCGTCATGAGCCTGCACGGCAAGGGTGGCGGCAGCCGCGGCAGCCTGCCGACCTTTGAACGGCTTAAGCAAAGCGGGTCGCCGTTGAAGGCAGTGCTCTACGTACACCCGGCGGAAACCGGCCGCGGTCTCGATGACGTCAAGAACGAAGTCCAGGGTGTTGTTGATCTGGCCCTTGAGGTCAAAGGCTGGCGCGCGCCCCCGATGGAGATCGGCAGCGTGGATTCATCTTCCTGGGAGGAGGGCGGTAACGCGGCAGACGTGATGATGCAGTCACTCCGGCGGCTGCGCGATATCACTTACGCCGACACTAAACTCAACGTCGGGATTCTCGACGGCGGCGATAGGGCGGGGTCTGTCGCGGCCGACGCTCGAGTGGTGTTTCGTCTAAAGTTTGGCGGCGATCACAGCTGGCGTAGCCTGCTTGAAGCCGGCCGCCAGGAGCTCCGGCGAATTCAGGCGAGCCTGCCTGCGGCCGACAGCGGCGAGACTTTTGAGCTGAGCCTTGAGCCCGTTGGCTATCGTACCAATCCGGGTGTTGCCGATTGGGAGGCTCAGGAGAGCGTCGTGCTGCGCGATGCCATTGAAGGCGTAACCGGCCGAGCGCCCGATGCTTATCCCAACCACTACGCCGGCGATATTCGCTACCCGATTCGCCTGCTTGGTGTACCTGCTTATGGGATTGGTTCGCTGGGAGGCGGTTTTTACGGACCCAACGAATGGATCGATATCGACGACCTGGTGCGCCTCACCGCTGTATGTATTCAGACCTTAAGTGGCTGGAGTGCTACGGCTTAAAAAGGCGCCGGACGACGCCACACCTGGTAATCGCGGAAGTTACAACGATTCCATTGTGGGAGCGGCTTGACATGCAGGAAGCATTAATGCCGCGACAGAATCGCCGGGAGCGATTCTAGACGCCGCCAGCGGCGGCGGCCTTGCGGCCGAGGACAGGATGTCCGAGTCAACGCCATGGATGGCCGAGAGCGGTCCAGCCGCGATTCCGAGGTCAGCTATCGGCCAGAAGGAGCCGTTCGCTTGCACTTTCTGAACGTCTGCTTTCGGGCGAACGGGTGCATCGTCAGCTTGGGTACCTGATGTTCTACCATTGAACTACACCGCCTGCTCAGGGAGTTAGCTCTCACCAGTGCCTAAGTGAGCATGAAAGTGCGAGTACTCGATTCTAAGTTACGCCGCGAGACTTGTCGGGATACACTGAGTTCGAGCAAGCGCGAGCATGTTTGTGTGAACCTGCGCTCTCGGGTCTGAACAAAATTGAAAGTGAGATTTACATGAAGAATATCACCAGTTTGTTACCGCTTTTCTTACTCGCGGCATGTGGCCAGGAAAGCGAGCGAAATGCAGAGACCTCGACCGAAAACCCGCCTCCGGCCGTTACTGAGGAAAGCGCGGAGACGATTGCCCATTACCCAAACAAGGAAGCCTGGTTCGGAAACCTGCACATCCACACTTCCTGGTCATTTGACGGCTTTACTAACGGCTCGGTGACCGAGCCCGATGACGCCTACCGCTGGGCCCAGGGCGAGAGCATACCTGGCGGCGGCGATGGTACGCCGCTACAAATATTGCGGCCGCTCGATTGGTATGCCGTGTCTGAGCACGCGGAGTATATGGGTGTATTCAAGAACATGGACAACCCCGACAGCCCGTTCTCCAAGCTGGAGATCGCCAAGGAAATCACCAGCGACGACCAAGCCGTCGCAACCGCAGCGTTCGCCCGTATTCTCGATGATATGAACAAAGGGATACCTCAACCGGAACTCAACGACCCGGAACTCGCGAAGAGTCTTTGGGTCGCTATTCAGGAGATTGCCGACAGACACTACAAACCCGGGAAGTTTACGACCTTCCCCGCTTTCGAATGGACGTCGGCCCCGAACAATCTGAATCTGCACCGAGTGGTACTGTTCAAGCACCGTACCGGTATCCCGGAGCTGGCCTACTCCACTATAGACTCGAACAAACCCGAAGACTTGTGGAAATACATGGAAGCAGCTCGCGAGAACGGTGCGGAGCTGCTGGCGGTTCCACACAACGGCAATTCGAGCAATGGTTTGATGTTCAACCCGACGGTGGACTCTTATGGCGAGCCGATCAGTAAGGCCTATAGCGAATCGCGCATGAGGAACGAACCGGTCTACGAAATTACGCAGATAAAGGGAACCTCGGAGGCCCATCCCAACCTGTCGCCCAATGACGAATTTGCGAGCTTCGAGCTGTGGGAATACACGTTATCCGCCATCACGGAACGAGCGACCATCGAGAAAGGCGGTTACGTGCGTGAGGCGCTCAAGGATGGATTGAGGCTGGAACAACAGGGTGCGGGTAATCCCTACAAGTACGGCTTCATCGGCGATTCGGACACGCACAATAGCGCCGCTGCGGTTGAAGAAAACAACTACACCGGCAAGTTTGGATTCGAAAATGATCCAGATCACCGCATCAACGGGTTGCCGGGAGCGCCGGAACCCATGAACCAGCAAGTGCGCGAATTTGGTTCGGGTGGCCTAGCCGGTGTATGGGCGGTCGAGAACACGCGGGATGCAATCTTCGAGGCGATTGAGAGCAAGGAGACGTTCGCGACCACCGGTACGCGCATGAAGCTGCGGTTCTTTGCCGGCGATTATGCCGATGGCCTCCTGGAGCGGAAGGGCTGGCTGGCAACTGCCTACGCCGACGGCGTACCCACGGGCGGTGAACTACAGTCCGGCCCAGAATCACCGGTTTTCCTGATTCACGCCATTAAGGACGCAAACGGGGCCAATCTCGATCGGGTCCAGGTCGTCAAAGGCTGGGTCGATGCCGAAGGCAACACACACGAAGCTATTTTCGATGTGGCACTTTCCGACGGCCGCAACGACGGCTATCAGCCTGTGGGTAATACTGTG
>CAZFVT010000096.1:0-10199 GCA_964522355.1 uncultured Woeseiaceae bacterium
GGACCCGGCTAATCCCGAGTTCGCACGGGCGTTTCTTGCCGGCCCGGTGGTGGCCGACACGACCGCCGCGGCCGCCCGGGAAACCTCGGTTGCCAACGTTGAGCGAAACGCTGACTGGCTGAAGCTGCGTGTCGATGACAATCTCGGCCGTGGCCAGAAGATGCCCTGGGAAGCGGTACAGGCCGTCATCGATGTGGGTCGCGAGGCCGGCCTTGCCGTGGCGACGCATATGTACTACCTCGACGATGCCAAGCGCCTGCTCGACATGGGCACCGGCATGATCGCCCACTCCATACGCGACCTGCCGGTAGATGACGAATTTGTCGCGTCACTGGACGCCTCCGGCGTGTGTTATGTGCCCACGCTTACTCGCGAAGTGTCGACCTTTGTCTACGCGGATCGTCCCGAGTTCTTCGACGACCCGTTCTTCCAGCGCGGCGCTAACGCCGACCAGATTGCCCGGGTCAGTGATCCCGAGTTCATACAGAACATGGCACAAAGTGACGTTGCCGCCGCCTACAGGGTCGCGCTCGACCAGGCCATGCTCAACCTGGGCAGCCTCTACGCTGACGGTGCGAAGATCGGCATGGGTACCGACTCGGGCCCGCTGGGACGTTTCCCCGGTTACTTTGAACATCTCGAACTCACGATGATGGTCGAGGCCGGTATGAGCCCCGAAGATGCGCTGTTGAGCGCGACGGGCGTCGCAGCTGAATGCATTGATCGTTCGGACGTAGGCACTCTGGAGGCTGGCCGCTGGGCGGACTTCCTGGTCCTCGCGGAAGATCCCACGGTCGACATCCTGGCAACCCGAACGCTGCAGCGCGTGTTCCTCGCGGGTAACGAACTCCGCTAAAGCCGGCGGGCTAGTCCTTGCTGCCGAGCTCCGCTTCCACGTCGCGTATTTCCTGGTGGAGGAAGTACGCCGTAATCGTCCGGATGGCGACGAGCGCGCCGAGAAAGATCAGGTCGTCCATCGAATGACTGACCACCGTATGGATGAGGTCGGAGACGATCAGGAGTTCAAGCGCGAACACCAGTTTTGAACCGAGCTCGTAGCGCGCGAGCTGCAGGTTGCGGATCGGGTTGCCGGACTTTTGAATCCAGCGCCGCAGCACGCTGACGACTGAGGCAACGAACGCCCAGACCATGATTACCACTGCCGTCACTTCGATGGCATCCGCGATCCATTCCATGGCCATGTGTATCTGCGGCATCGGGCGTCCTCGTGGTGATTGAAACTCGCTACTCTGTCGCTAGTGCCAGGTAGCGGTCGAAGTGCGCTATCAGTTTACCGAACAGGTAGCGTCCGTAGTACGGCTCGCGGCTCCAGCTATGGGTCGCTCCGGCGGCGAACGCAAAGTCGAAGTCCTTGCCGCGCCTGATGAGCTCGTCGGCCAGGACTGCCGTCGTTTTAAACGGCACGACCTGGTCCTGCATGCCGTGGATGATCAGCAAATGGTCCTCGAGGTTGTCGGCGTAACGCACGGCCTGGTTCAAGAATACCTCGGGATGCGTTTCCGGACGGCGTACGATGGCGACATCGTCGGTGCCGAAAAAGAACGGGTCAACGGCGGCCGCGGCGGCAACCCCGGCCTTGAACAGGCCCGGCTTCTTCAAGAGCGTGTAAATCGACAGCGTGCCGCCGTAGCTGCTGCCCCAGATGCCGAGACGATCACCGTCGACGTAAGGAAGCGTCTTCATGTAGTTGACGGCGCTCTCGATGTCTTCGATGTCGTCGCCGGCGAAGTCCACCAGGAATTCCTCGCGGAAGTCGCGGCCATAACCGGTGCTGCCGCGGACGTCGACCTGCACGACGATATAGCCCTTTTGCACGAGGAGCTGCTGGACCCGGCTATAGGTGCCGGCCCAGCGGTTGCGCGCCGTGTTGGAGTACATCGGGCCGAACAGTACGGGGTACTTCCTGCTTCGGTCGAGGTTTGCGGGTTCGAGGATGCGCGCGTGCAGCGTGTAGTCGTCAATCTCACTCGGGAAGCTGACGTAACGGCCGGCAACCCAGTCCTGCTCATAAAAGGCAGGTAGAGGCGAAGTCGTCACCCGTTCGGATGCGCCATCCGTGACATCAACGATAAAGAGGTCCGAGGGCGCCGTATCGTTGTTGTGCAGGACGGCGATTCGTCGGCCGTCCGGCGACGGGATACCGGTATTCTGGCCGGCCTGCGTGGTGAGCTGGCGGAGTTCTCCGTCATCGGGCCCGAGACGGTAAACGTGACGTTCGTAGGTGTTCACGCCGTTTCCAGCGAAAAACAGGGCGCCGTCACCCGCCGAGATTGCAGGTGCACTCAGGACGTCAAACGCCGGGTCGGAAATCAGGGTTGGTTCGTCGTCAGTCGCCGCCGGGTCGATTACAAACAGGCCATAGCGATCATTGCGGTCACTCAGAACGATGATGCGTTGACCGTCGGGATGCCAGGCAGAAGCGAACGATGTGTAGATTCGCGATGGCCGATGGCTATGCCAGATTGGCTGCAGCGCTTTGCTGCCCGGCGCGACGGTAAACAACCATCGGTCTATCGCTGTGTCCGAGGCGGTGTCGATCAGCAGGGTTCCATCGGGCGAAAAGTCGAAGCCGATGACCTGGTTGCCGGTCAGGTTTTCCAGCGGCAGCAACTCCAGGTTGCGGCTGGCAACATCCAGCAGCCCCACCGTTCGCGATTCATTCGCCTGTCCGGGGTATCCGCGGCGCACTTCGTTCGGGCTGGTCTCGTCAGCAAGATAATCGGGGAAAGGCACCTTGCCCATGCTTCGCCGGTCGACGACGTGCACGGCGATCGTCTTGCTGTCCGGCGACCAGCGGTAGGTCGGCCCGCCCCAGATGCCGGGTCCGATCTCGCGCTCGGCACGGCTGTAGCGACCTTTCGGCAGGGACGACAGCCCCGGCAAACCTATGGCCGTCGCCGCCGTTGCCTGCCGGGTTTCGAGGTCAAACAGAACCAGGTCGCCCTGTTGCAGGTAGGCGGCGGTTTTTCCATCCGGGGCCAGAGAAAGCCGCGATGCGCCAGCGCCAATTCCGGCGAGTTCCCGCGTTTCACCGTCCGATTCGAGGTTCGTCAACCAGAGGCCGTCACCGCGGAGGCTGAGCAGAGCCGAGCCGTCGGGCAGCCAGGCGAAGTCGCGCAACGGAGGCAACGACTCATCGCCCATCTTCCTGAGTCCCGTGCCCGCGGCATCCACGATATAAAGATGGCGCTGCGGCAGGCCGACTTCGTTCCAGGCGAAGGCCAGGTATTGGCTGTTCGGCGACCACCGCGGCGATGACGGTGAGGTGCCGGTGATCGCCGGCGAGGCAAACAGCTCATCGAGCGTCAGCGGCGCCTGCTGTCCGAAGGCGGGCGTCGCGAGGGCCAGGCAAGCCAGGAGGAAGCCGGTGAAGGTCGCAAATCCGGTTCGCGTTTGCTGCATGGGTCCTGAAGCCTGGCTGGTTTCGACAAGACAGCAGTATGCCCAACAATGAAGACGTTCTGCGAGCGCCATACGGCATCAACCGGCCGCTGCCGTCAGCCTGCCATCATTTGCCACATTCCTGCCCCGGATTCGCCAGCTGCCGGTTTCACACTGGTCACCGTACCCTTACGAGGAGCAGGCAATGATGGGCAAAAACGACGACAAGAACTGGAGGGCCTGGCGCGAGCGATTCGCGAGCAGGAAAGACCGCGCCCTGCCGCCGCTGGAAACCGACTATGACTACCGGCAGTTGCCGCGTTCCGTCGCTCGCTCCCTGGCGGTCTTCCAGCTCGGGGAATCCGGCGGCGGCACGGTCGTTGAGCAGGCGCGGAGGGCGAAGCTTAAGGGGATCGACAGTGACTACGCCGATGCGGTCGAGATGTTTGTTGCCGAGGAGCATCGGCACGCCAACATTCTCGCCATGGCTGTCCGCCTGACCGGCGGCGAGCTGCTGCGCGACAACTGGACCGACCGCCTGTTTGTCTACGGCCGTCGTCTCATGGGCCTTCGGTTGAAGGTGCTGGTCCTGCTGGCAGCCGAAGTCGTCGGTCTTGTCTACTACCGCGCCATTGCAGAACGTCTGCCGCCCGGCGTGCTGCGTCGCTGGCTGGAGGAGCTGGTCGAAGACGAGCGCATGCATCTCGATTTCCACTGCGCCTTCCTGCGCAGCCAGGTGAAGTCGCGGCGTGCCCGGTTGGTATTCCTGTGTACCTGGCGGCTCCTGATGGTCGCAGCCGGCGTCGTTGTGCTAGTCGATCACCGGCAGACGCTACGTGACCTGCATCTGGATCGGGGCCGGCTCTGGCAGTCCTGGGTCGAGTATAGGCAGGCGGCGGAGGGCAAGGTTTTGGGTGAGGATATTGTGGCCACTTCCCCCGCCACGCGACCGGTTCCCGCGCGGTAGCACCAGCGAATCAGGAACCGACTGCGCCGGGGCCATCCGAGGTTCTGGTTATATGCCCTCATTCACGCCGTAAGCCGGCCGCTGGCTTGCTATAGTGGCCTCCTTGACGCTGCTGCCAATGAGGGGGAAATCATGGACCAGCACACGCTTTCGCGACGCTCCTTCCTGGGCCAAACGGCCGGGGTAGCGGGTTCGGCCTGGATGAAGGTGGTCCTGCCCAGCATGGCCGCCATCTCGCAGGCCGCCTGCACGGCCAAGGAAGAGAAAGTCCCTTTCACGATTCTTGAAGATGCCGAGGCGCTCGAATTCGAAGCGATCGCGGCGCGTATCATTCCCACGACGGACACGCCCGGCGCGCGCGAGGCGGGGGTTATCTACTTCCTCGACCAGTCTTTCGGCACGTTTAACGCGCCGCTCTTGCCAATGTTGCAGGGCGGGCTCGCCCAGCTGCAGGCCGGCATCGAGGGCGGACAGCTGTTTTCCGAGCTTACCGAGGACCAGCAGGACGAGGTTCTGCGCGGCGCCCAGGCGACGCCCTTCTTCCAAATCTTTCGCATCATGACCTTCGCCGGTTTCTTTGGTCTTTCGGAATACGGTGGAAACAAGGACGGCGTGGGCTTCGACCTGATCGGTATGGATCCCAACGTGCACCACTACAGCGCTCCTTTCGGTTACTACGACGCCGAGTACACGAAGGAGCAGTCCGATGCCTGAATACAATCTGCGCGAAGAAGTCGACTTCGTCATCATCGGGTCGGGCGCGGCCGGCGGCATCATCGCGAAGGAGCTGTCGACGGCGGGCTACAGCACGGTCGTGCTGGAGCAGTGCAAGTACCGAAAGCCGGTCGATTTCACCCACGATGAAATCAAGTTTTTCCTGAACGGCGAGTGGTTCGGCGGCGGTCCCCGCGCGTCCGGCATGACGTTCCGCAAGACCGAGGCCGACGAGCCGACCAGCAACGGCCAGCAGGACGCTGCGCTTTATGCCAAGACGGTCGGTGGTTCCAGCACCATTTTCTCAGCGCATCTCTGGCGGATGCGTCCGGTCGACTTTGATGAGCGCAGCCGGCTGGGCGCCATCGAAGGCACGAACTTCGCCGACTGGCCGATTACCTATGAGGAACTCGAGCCTTACTACACGAAGGTCGAATGGGACATGGGCGTGTCCGGCGCGCCCGGTCATTCCGATCCGCCGCGCTCGCGCCCCTTCCCGATGCCGCCGCTGCCGATCAACTCCTCGGGGGTCATCATGGAGCGGGCGGCAGCCAACCTGGGCCTGCATGCCGACGTTCAGGCGCATGCGATCCTAAGCCAGGTGCACAACGGTCGGGTGCCCTGCCAGCAGTGCGGTTTCTGCGCGTTCTATGGCTGTGAGGTAGGTGCCAAGTCCGGTTCGCTGGCGGCCATGATTCCGCTGGCCGAGGCCAGCGGCAACTGCGAGATCCGCCCCGAGAGCACCGCTTTCAGAATCGTCAAAGGTGAGGACGGACGGGTCAGAGAAGTCTTGTACTACGACAAGGACGGCAACGAGCGCGGCCAGCTTGCCAAAGCGGTTGTGCTTTCCGCCAAC
The DNA here is from genome assembly GCA_964522355.1 of uncultured Woeseiaceae bacterium. GTDB lineage: Bacteria > Pseudomonadota > Gammaproteobacteria > Steroidobacterales > Woeseiaceae > JBFGFX01. The sequence goes on from CAZFVT010000096.1 coordinate 5,940, forward strand.
GGCGTCGAGTCACCGCGGCTCCTGCTGGAGTCCGACAACCTGGCGAACTCCTCCGGTTTTGTCGGCCGAAACCTCATGTTCAACGCGCACTCGGGCGTTAACGCGATCTTCCCGGAGCAGCTCAACGAACATAAGGGTATCCAGGCGACCCGCGTGGTCATGGACTTCTATGATTCCGACGAGTCGAGGGGTTTCTACGGCGGCGGCGGCATCGACGCCCGCGGTGGCCTGATGATGACGCCGCTTATGTACTCGCTGTTCGGTGCACCGCCGTCGGAGCAGAACTGGGGCGCCCAGTACAAGGATGACCTGGCCTACAACTTCACCCGGCAAATGGGCCTGTTTGTGAGCGCAACATCGCTGCCAATGGACAGGAACAACGTGACGCTGCACCCCGAACGCAAGGACAAATGGGGCCGACCGGCGCCGGTGATCACCTACAAGGATCACCCCGACGACGTCAGCAATTCGCAGTTCCTGAGCGACAGGGCGCAGGAACTCCTGGATTCCGTCAATCCGGAAAAAACCTGGTCGCAGCCGGCCGAAGAGACCACCTTCGGTGTGCACCTGCTTGGCACCTGCCGGATGGGCAACGACCCGGCAAGTTCTGTTATCGACAAGAACCACCGTGCTCACGACGTGCCAAACCTGTTCATCTGTGACGGCAGCAGCCTGGTGAGCTCGACTCGCGGACAGCCGACGATGTCGATCATGGCGCTGGCTTTCCGCGCGGCTGACAAAATCAAGGAAGCGGCTTCCGCCGGCACGATCTAAGGCCGACCCAAGGTCGTCGGGCGGCCTCTGATCAGGCGTTAGAAGGTCTTGCTGAGGAACCAGCGACGGTGGCTGTCAGGCCGTCGCCGGCCCTCGTTGCTCAAACAGGTGAACTCCGTGAAACCATCGGCCTCGTAGAACGCGCGGGCTGATGGGTTCGACGTTTCCAGCCAACAGGCGGAACAGCCCATTGCCGCGGCTCGCGCTAACGCATGGGTCAACAGGGCTGTTGCCAGCCCTCGGCGACGATGGTCGTCTTGCACCCAGAGCAGGGAGATATGCAGCCAGTCGTAGGACGTCGACGCCGACAGTCCGGCAACAAGACTCCCATCCGATGTCCGCGCGGCCACATTTATTGAGCTGTTTGCTGACTGCGGCAGCTCGCTCGCCAGGGATTCCCTGAGCGCGGCTTCAAGTTCAGCTGAAAAGTCTTCATTCTCGTCACAGTCGACAATCGTGACGTCTGTACTGACGAACGAAGACTCCATCGCGACTAGACCTATACGGCCGCGGCAAAGAAATGCTCCTTGAAAGGCAGCGACGCCGCACCGATAGCGCTGGCGTCGCCGCCGGCCTTGGAGATTAATACACGGGGAAGGGCGCGCGGTTTACCGCGGCGAGAATCGTTGTAGATATCGATATGCGGCAGGATTTTTCGCGCCAGCTCCGGGGGCATTCGTCCGCCGAGCACGATTGCTTCCGGATCGAGTATCGCTGCAAGCGCCGAGGCGATCAGCGAAAACGAACTGCGGGTCTTGGTAATCCACTCATCGATGCCCGGCCAGTCCGGATCGAAGTTGTTGATCATGTCCGACACGGCAGCGTGCTCGATGCCGTACTCGCCGAGTGTCTGTCGCAGCGACTCCAGCGAGGGATGCTGGTAGATGTTCTTCGGTAGCAGCAGCCCGATCTCACCGCCGTTGCGGTTGCAGCCTCTCAGCAGCTCGTGATCAATGATGATGCCGCCGCCGAGAAGAGCGTCGACGTAGATGTAGGCAAAGTTATCGTACTGCCTGCCGACGCCGACGAGGCTCTCACCAACTGCGGCAGCGTTGCCATCGTTCTCTACCCAGACGGGCATATCGAATCGCTCTTCAAACAGGCGGTCAATGGCGACCAGCGCCCAATCGTCGAGCGCGCGTGGCGTGTTGTACATGGCTCCCGGGCCGATGTAACGGCCGGAAATACTGACCCCCATGCCGAAAACGCGTTCGGCGCCAATTGAATGCGTCGAGAGCATCAATTCGATGATGGATTCGGCCTTGTCGAGGACGGCATTGCGGGTCATTGCCGGCAGGTCCGCATGCTGCTCGTCCACTACCGCTCCGGAGAAGTCGATCAGGGCCACGGCAATGGCGTCGATCATGATCGAAACCCCAACAGTGTACGCGAATTCAGGAACGAGGCGGACCGCCATGCCTGGCTGGCCCCGTCGGCCACTCAGGACGCGATGGCCTTCGGCAACAGCGCCGATCGATACGAGCCCCTTTACGATGCGGGAGATGCTTTGCTGGGCAAGCCCGGTTGCCCGTGCCAGCTCCGGCTGGCTGATCGCGCCGCTGCGCACGGTCGTGCCGAGCACGCGCCGCTCTGAATGCGACGGTACTTTCACTTGGTTGGCCGCAAAAAATCGCGGTTCGCTCGAGCCGTACTTGTTGGTCAGCACTTCGTTTCGCGCCCCCTTGCGCCGCACCATGATAGCCGCATTCCGTCCGCTGTCGAGTCAACAGCTCATTCCCTGGAGCTATAAATACTACTTATTATGAGTTGTATTAGGAGTAGTAATGTGCAATATTCGCCCGGCAACGTTCAAAAAACAGGTCCAATTGGCCGGAGATTCCCTCTCCGGCCGGTTTTCAGGGGGAAAACACCATGAAAGGGAATACATTATTACTCAGGACGATTAGTGGCGTGCTTGCGTTGGCCACACCCGCACTGGCGTGGTCGCAAGCCGCATCCGGCCAGAACGACGAGGAGGCCATTGAGGAAATCGTCGTCACCGGTACCGGCGCGAGCGTCGCCCGAACTCAGTTTGAGACGCCGCAGTCGGTGACTCAGTACAACGAGGAAGACCTTCGGCTGTTCAACTCATCGAGCCAGGCCGACATCCTCACCCAGCTGCCCGGCGTCAGCGCCGAAGGCGGCGGCGGCGAAGTCGCAACCAACGTGTTTCATCGTGCGCTCCCGTCTGGTGGTCAGTTCTCGTTCACGCCACTCCTTTATGACGGCATGCCGGCATTTACCACCTTCGGCCTGAACTCCTCGGCATTCGACGTTTTCTATCGCAACGACCTCGGCATAGCCCGATCCGAATTCGTCAGCGGCGGTGTTTCAAACCTTTTCGGACCGGGATCCGTTGCCGGCATCATCAACTACATCAGCAAGACGGGCGATGAAGATCCTGCCGGTACGGTCCAGGTTGAGCTGGCTGAGCGTGGACGTTTCCGCGGCGACTACTTCTTCAGCGGGCCTCTTGGAGGAGACGACTCCGACACCTTCTACGCCGTGTCCGGTTTCTATCGCATGGATGAAGGTACGCTCGAGTCCGGCCTTGATACGAAGGGCTACCAGGTTCGCGGCAACATCAAGCATAACTTCAGCGACGGTAGCGGCTCGGTCACGGTCTACGGACAGGCGATCGACGACAGCGTGCAGTTTTTCCTGCCGCTCCCGGTCGATGGCACGAGCCGCAAGCGCGTACGGGGCAACGATGGCGCTACCGTCTTCACGATGAACACCCGTGATGCGATTGGCCTGTCCTACGAAACCCCGGATGGCCGATTCCAGACGCCGATTGGTGACGGTGTCGTCACTCGCGGCAGCTCACTGGCACTCGTTCTGGACAAAGACCTGAACGACGACTGGACGCTGAATTCCAAGATTCGCTACGCGCGATACGACCATCAGTTCAACCTGTTCCTTGACGGTGATGCAATCGGGCCGAATACGCCAGAGACTCAAGCCGAATACCTGGCCGAGCGTGGTATCGATGCATTCGCATCCAATGCCGTATTCCAGTACGCCGACAGCGGCGACGTGCTGGCACCCGACGATCTCCTGTTCGGTAATCGCACCCTGGACCGCTGGCGTGATGCTACCGACTTCTCTGCCGAGTTCAGTGCCGGGCGCAATCTGTCGATCGGCGACTCCGAGCATGCCATCACCATTGGCGCGTTCTTCTCCGACTCGCAGGCGGACGACATCAACTACATCACCACCTACCTTGGCGATTTCCGAAACGCGCCGAAGCTGGTGAACGTTACCCTCGAAGATGTCTCCCAGGACGCGAACGGTGATCTGGTCGCAACGCCGGGGTCAGATTTCATGTGGACCGTGAACGGCCTTGCCAATGCCAACGGCATGGTAGGTAACCGCGACCGGAGCGCCCAGCGTACAGCTTTCTATATTGCCGACCAGATCGAGCTCGACCGATGGTCGTTTGACTTCGGCGCGCGCGTCGAACGGCTTGACGGCCAGGTTAAGGAG
>CAZFVT010000097.1:0-10122 GCA_964522355.1 uncultured Woeseiaceae bacterium
CTGCCATGCCTTCAAAGGCGGTATTGGCACTTCGTCGCGGCTCGTCACCGTCTACGATAAGGAGTACACGCTCGGCGTACTGGTGCAGGCGAACTACGGCTCGCGCAGTTCCCTGACGATCGCCGGCACGCCGGTTGGCATGGAGATCCCGGACCTCATGCCGGGCTTCCGGCCTGAGGATCGCAGCACCGGCTCGATTATTGTTGTCGTCGCAACGGATGCCCCACTCCTGCCCCATCAGCTAAAGCGCGTCGCGCGGCGGGTGCCGCTGGGCATCGCCAAGGTTGGCGGCTATGCGTCGAACGGCTCCGGCGACATCTTCATCGCGTTCTCAACGGCGAATCCCGGTGCCGCAACGCGCGACAACCCGTTTGAAGCAACGTTCCTGCCGAACGATGTCCTGAGTTCGCTGTTCCATGCCACCTCGCAGGCCACGGAAGAAGCCATCGTCAATGCGCTGGTCGCGGCAGAAACTATGGTGGGTATCAACGATCACATCGTGCACGAGCTGCCACACGATCGATTGGTTGAGGTGCTGCGGAAATACAATCGGCTGGAGGAGTAGCCGAGGGATTACAACTGAATCGCGGCTGGAAGCCGCTCCCACGGCGGGTTTCAGCTGGACGCGCTCGCCATGCGGGTCCGGCTCATCGTGCGCAACCTTTTCTGTCGATTAAGCAGACCTGATCGTCATTTTTGGCTAGAATATTGGCTATTCAGTAAATTTATCGATATTTCTCCGATAGTCATTCCTGAGAGACCTTCATGAGAGCCATAGCAATTTCGCTGGTGGCGGCCGTTATGCTGCTGCCGGCACCGGCCCGCGCCGACGACCAGCCCAATATTGTCCTGATCCTCGTCGATGACATGGGTTACACCGACATCGGCGCCTTTGGCAGCGAGATCCGGACGCCGAACATCGACTCGATGGCCAATGGCGGCCTGCGCCTGACCAACTTCCATTCCTCGCCGCAGTGCGCTCCTACGCGATCCATGCTGATGTCGGGATCGGATAACCACAAGGCCGGCATGGGCACGATGTTCCCGTCTTCCTTTATTGAAGAGGAATATGGCGATCGTTACGGCTATGAGCGATACCTCCACGAGCGGGTCGCTACGCTTCCAGAGCGGCTGGGGGATGCCGGCTATCACACCTACATGGCGGGCAAATGGCACCTCGGGCTGAGTGACGACAAGGCACCGACCAAGCGTGGCTTTGACCGGGCCTTTTCGCTGCTGATCGGATCCAGCAACCACTTCGGCTTCCCGACCATCAACCCGCAAACCGCGTTCCGCGAAGACGGCGAGATTCTGGAAGAACTCCCGGAAGACTTCTACTCGACGATCACCTACACCGACAAGATCATTGAGTACATCGACTCGAACCAGGGTGACGACAAGCCGTTCTTTGCCTACCTCGCCTACACCGCCCCGCACTGGCCAATGCAGGTCCCCGAGGAATACCTCGAGCGCAACGCCGGTCGCTACGACATGGGCTACGACGTGCTGCGCGAAGAGCGCATGAGCCGGGCCGAGACGCTCGGCGTAGTGCCGAAGACAGACCATGACCTGTTCGAGCCTTACGGCCGGCCCTGGAACGATTTATCCGATGATGAGAAACGCTCGTCGTCCAGGCGCATGGAGCTCTTCGCGACCATGATGGAAGTCCTTGATGACAACATCGGGCGACTGTTGGCCTATCTTCAGGAGACCGGTGAGCTCGACAACACGCTGTTCTTTTTCATGTCCGATAACGGTCCCGAGGCCGACCACGAACTGAACAACCTGACCTTCGCCGGATCAATCCAGCGGGCGAGCTATGTCGACAACAGCTTTGAGAACTATGGCAAGCCAAGCTCCTTTATCTTTCTTGCCGAAGGCTGGGCACAGGCCGCGGCGGCACCGTTTCGCATGTATAAGGGCTACCCGAGCGAGGGCGGTAATCGGGTTCCCGCGTTTGCCTATCACCCCTCGCTGGTCGAGGGACCGCGAATCGATGATCAGTACCTGACTCTCATGGACGTTATGCCGACGTTCCTCGAACTTGCTGGCGCCGAATTCGACCCGACCCGGGTCCGCGGACGTGATGTAGTGCCTATGGACGGTCGTTCCTTTGTATCGGCACTGTCCGGCTCATCCGAGCCGGTATACGGCGACGATGACTTCATCGCGATAGAGCTACACGGCCAGCGTGCGCTTAAACGCGGCGACTGGAAGATCGTCTGGGAACAGCGGCCAATCAACCTTTCCTGGGATTACGAGCACCCGGATTACTGGGAGACCTGGCGGCTCTTTAATATGGCCGACGATCCGACGGAACAGCATGATCTCGCCAGCGAACATCCGGGCCTGCTGGCCGAACTGGTGGCGCTATGGGATGCCTGGGCCGAAGAGAACGGCATCATGCTTGAGGTTACAGCCAAGTGGCCGCCGCCCGGCGCACCGAAGTAACACCCTTAAGCGACGGCTAGAAGATAAGCCAGTCGGGGAATCCCGACGGCAAACTGCCCTGCAGCGCGACCGCGAGTTCAGACGGGTGGAACAGCAGGTTCATGACCCGATCGTAGAAGCCGACCAGCACGACCCAGGCGCCAAGCGCGTACAGCGATGCGACGCGCCATGAGTAGCCACCCCAGCGCAAAAGATAAACGCCAATGAAGAGCGGAATCGACAGCTTCTGACCGATAAGCAAGGTCAGGACCAGCATGCCGCCCAGGTAGCCGAAAAACGTCACGGCTGCAGGCAACGACGCCGCTTCGCTGGCTTTCAGCCAGACGCCCCGCCAGTCGCCGGCAGCCCGGCGCGCTTTTATGAGATCGAGCGCATCGCGGATAACGACGGCCAGCGCGATCAGCGCACCGGGCGCCGAGATCAACAGCGGAAACTGTCGCACCAAAGGCGGCCAGTCGAGGGCCGTATAGCCGGCCCAGATAAACGTGATCAGCAGAAGCACGGAGATGGGCAGAGAGATAGCCGGGCGCGCCTCGCTCTTCTTTTTCTCTGGCACCTTTTGCGCCAGCCGCTCCCGGGCCACGCCGCGCGCGGCCAGCACCAGGGTCACGACGATGATCAGCAACAGCACGATGACGATGGGCCGGCCCAGCCAGCCGGTGCCGTCGTGAATGCGCATGCTGATCTGGAATGAACGCTCGAGGATCTCACCCAGCACCAGCGCAAGAATGACGGGCGGCCGCGGCCAGTCGCCGCGTTTCATGAAGTAGCCGATCACGCCGAACACGGCGCAACTCACCCAGGCACCGAAAGACGCGCCGCCGAGCCACGCACCCATGAACACGAACAGCAAAACGCCGGGCACGACCAGGTGACCGGGAAGCAGCGCCACGCGCGCAACCTGGTTCACCGTTCGCAGGAGAATCAACGTCGCCAGCACGCTGGCAAAGGCGATCATCCAGACGAAGCTGAAGGTCATCGGCAGCTCGTCGCTCAGCATCGACGGCCCGGGTCTCAGTCCGTGCATGATCAGCGCGCCCATCAGGATGGCCGTGCCCACGCTCCCCGGAATGCCCAGCGACAAGGTTGGAATCAGCGCGCCGCCGCGCAGCGCATTATTGGCGGCCTCCGGCGCCAGCAGCCCGCGGACGTCGCCGTTGCCGAACTGCGAAGCATCTTTCACGCTTTGCTTGGCGTGGGCGTAAGTTGCCCAACCGACGATCGACGCGCCGAGACCCGGCAGCATGCCAATGTAGGCTCCTACGACGCTGCAGCGAACGACCAGCCAGCCGTTGGTAAAGGCATCGCGAACGCCAGCAAGCAGTCCCTTCTTTGCATCCGCCGTTTCACCGTCGCGCGCGATGGCGACGTTCTTGATCGCAAGCTCCATGAGCTCAGGGATAGCGAACAGGCCCAGCAGCACCGGAATCAGCGGCAGGTCATCCAGCAGGTAGAGCGTGCCGAAGGTGTAGCGCGGAATCGCCTGCGATTCCGGCAGGCCTATCGTTGCCAGCAGCAGACCAAACAGGGCTGCGGCAACGCCCTTGGTAATGGATGAGCCCGACAGTGATCCGACCATGGCCAGCCCCAGCATGCCGAGCATGAACTGCTCAGGCGACTCGAAGGCGAGGATGATCGGCAGGATCAGCGGCAGCGAGATACCGAGCGCTGCGGCGCCGCAGACGCCGCCTATGGCTGAAGCCGTGAACGACGCACCGAGCGCGCGAGCGGCTTCGCCGCGCTTGGCCATCGGATAGCCGTCGAGAACGGTCGCCTGTGAGGCCGCGGTGCTGGGAACGCCGAGCAGCACCGAGGTGATGGCACCGCTGGTCGATGTTGATGCCCATGACGCCAGCAGCAGGGCAAAAGCCGAAACCGGCTCCATGCTAAAGGTAAACGGCAGCAGGAGGACCAGCCCGATAGCGCCACCCATGCCCGGAACGGCGCCCAGCAGAATGCCAATGCCGCAGCCAAGGGCGAAGTAGGCCAGCACCTGCCACTGGAAGATGAGCTCAAGACCCTGGACCAGCGCGTCAAACATCGTGGCTTAGTACGGCTCGCTCTGGCCGTGCATCAATTGCCGCTGTTCTTGGCGATATGCGCCTTGAGGTAATCGATGATTTCCGGGGACACGTTGGCGGTAGCGCCGAGGATCTCAGCCTGGCGCTCGTGATCGACAAACTCGGGCGCATAGCTTAAGACGCTTGTGGCTTCCTCCACGTAGGCGGCCGACGCCATGGCCTTCGCGAGACCCTCACGAAAGGTCTCCGCCGCCGCCGGATCGAGCCCGGGCGGTCCGAGGAACACGTGCTGCATCGTCTGGTCGATCTCCAGCATCATGCGAATCGTATCCCAGGCCACGCCCGATGGCGCGCTGCCGTTCAGCTCTTCGTACAGGGCGGGCAATGAGGGAACGTCCGGCACCATGGGGTTCTGCTGCAGGCTGCCGTCGGCCGCCAGCATGGGCATGCTGTAAACCGGCATAGCCTCGCCGTTGTCGATCAGGACCGGAACGACCTGGTTGAGATAGGCGTGCGCTGCATCCGTTGCCGTGTTCACCTCGCCGCTGATCATTGCGGCGCGAATGTTGCCGCTGCTCGGATAGCCGGCGATGTAGCGATAATTCACACCGAGAAGATCGAGCCCCATCGAGCTGATCACCATACGGCCGTGGTCGGGCGGCATGCCGCCAAAGCGCAGCGGGTCGGTCGTGCCGACGACGTCGCCGGCTACTGTGATGCCGCCGGGTACGGCGTCGGTTCGGCTGTAGATAACAAGACCGGCCAGCTGCACACCGCCCAGGGGCGTGAACTGCGAATACTTGAAGGAAAAGCCCGGCAGCTCGAGCAGCTCGCCAAGCGAGGTGCGCGGCCCGTAATAAACCGTGGTGCCGTCTTTCGGCGCGCGCAGCAGCACGTGAAGCTGTGCGTTCAGTCCTGAGGCGCCCGGCATGTTGTTGACGATGACCGTGGGGTTGCCCTCGAGATTCATCTCGAGGTACTTGGCCAACACCCGGCCAACCGTGGTGCCACCGGCCGAGGCGTCAAGCCCGATGACGACGGTGATGGTTTCCCCGGCGAAGCTGTGATCTTCAGCAACAGGAGTGCTTGCACTGCCGTTCCCGTTGCCCCCGCAGGCCGCCAATATCAGGCCGGCAGCAGCCGCCAGTATCGTATTGCGCCACGTCATTTAAGCGTCCTCCATCGACAGGTCTATGTCCGGCCCCAGGGGGACGATCTTCGCCTGCTTCATCAGTTTGTCACTGGCGTAGTAGTGCGCCTTGATCGACCATACGTCGACGGTCTCGGCGACACCCGGCACGTTATAGAGCCGCCGCACGTGCTGCCACAGGTTTGGATAGTCAACGATGCGACGCTTGTTGCAGCGAAACGCCCCGTGATAGACGTAGTCGAACCGCACGAGCGTCGTAAACAGCCGCCAGTCGGCCTCTGTCAGGGTGTTCCCAACCAGGTAGTCCTGGCCCTCGAGCCGTGCCTCGAGACTATCGAGCGTCGAGAAGAGTCTTTCGTAGGCCTCGTCGTAGGCCTCCTGGGTCGTCGCGAACCCGGTCCGGTAAACGCCGTTGTTCACGCCGTGGTAGACCTGCTCATTGACCTCATCGATTTCGTCGCGCAGCGCTTCCGGATAGTAGTCGCCGGGCAGTGCGCCGATGCCGTCGAAGGCCGTATTGAACATGCGAATGATCTCGCTGGATTCATTCGAGACGATGGTCTTCTGCTGCTTGTCCCAGAGCATGGGCACGGTCACCTGCCCCGTGTAGTTCGCATCCGACTTTTGATAAACCTCGTAGAGGAAGTGCGCACCGTACTCCGGGTCGGCCACAACGCCTGGGCCGTCCGCGAAGTTCCAGCCGTTGGCGTCGGAAATAGCGTTGACGACCGACACGCTGATCATGTCGGTAAGTCCCTTGAGCAGGCGGAAGATCATCGTGCGATGGGCCCACGGGCAGGAATGCGCAATGTATAGGTGATAGCGACCAGCCTCGGCCGGAAAACCGCCTTCGCCAGAGGGCCCGGCTGAGCCGTCCGCCGTAATCCAGTTGCGCTTCTTGGCATCCGGCCGCACGAACTTGCCGCCGGTGGACTTGGTGTCACGCCACTGGTCGACCCACTGGCCTTCGACGAGCAATCCCATGGTTTACGCCGCCTCCCAGAGTGCTTCGAGTGTTGGGAACGCGTCCGCCGAGAACTTCGCGCGTTTCTTCGAGGTGTCGTCGCCCCACTGCGTGACGCCCGCATCGTACGACGGCCGCGCCTTGAATCGCGCGTGCCAGTCGTTCAGATGCTCGTGATCGGCCCACAGCGGCGCCATGTCGAAGCCGGCCATGCGCGTGACGTACACACCGTGCGAGATATCCGCAATCGAGTAGGTATCGCCGGCCAGCCATTCACGGTTTGCCAACGCCTCATCCATGAGCTTGAAGTGATTCTTGAAGTAGGCAACCGCCAGCGGCAGCAGCGGTGACTCCAGGCCGTGCTCGATATTGATCGCGTCATTGCGACGCCGCACGTCTTCCTTCATCGCCTTGTAGTAGTCGGCAACCGCCGCCTCACCCGCCGCCGCGTTGACGTGTCGGACGGAAACGCACATGCCGATGACCCGGCTGTGTACGTGGAGCTGTTCGTCGATCATCTTGGTCCAGATGCGCATCTCGGCGCGCTCGACCGGATCGGCCGGTCTCAGCGGCGGTTCGGGAAAGGCATCCTCCAGGTACTCAAGAATGATCTGCGACTCGCGGATCGGATGACCGTCGTGCACCAGGGTGGGCACAACACCGCGCGGATTGATCTTCAGGTATTCGGGCTGCAGGTGTTCGCGCACGCCGACCGAGGTGTTCAGGACGCGGCTGGTCCACTCCAGGCCCTTTTCAGCCAGGGCGATGCGAATCTTCTGTGCGGCGGTCGAACGGTCGTAATGATAAAGCTCGAGCATTTGTCATCCTGTCTGACGATACAAAGCCCGCGCCGCCGGGAAGCGGCGCGGGCGATTCTTCTTCGGGCCGAAAGATCAGTTACCGAAGTTGGCTTCGAAGGTCAGGCCGTACAGCGCCTCACCATAGGCCATCACCTCGCAGGAGAAGTTACCGGCCGGTGGCGCACCCGGCCCCCAGATGACGCTGGAGCAGGCAAACTCTTCCGTCAGGTTGTTGCCCCAGAGCGCCAGCATGTAGTCCTCGTTCTCGCCGAAGGTGTAGGCAACGCGTGCGTTCAGGAAGCTGTAGGCGGATGACTCGTCACGCGCCGCTTCTTCCTGCACAAAGGTGTAGTACATCGACGACTGGTAGCGGTAGTTCGCCATGAACGTCAGGCCACCTTCGCCAACGGGTACCGTATAGCTTGCGAGCAGGTTACCCGTAAAGTCCGGCGTGTTGGTCACTTCCTTGCCGACCTGCGCCTGGGACAATGGGTTCAGACCGGTGATGTCGACCACCTCGCTGTCATTGGTGCCGAAGCCACCCTGGAAGTACCAGCGCTCGCCCGGCGCCCACTTGAACTCCGCCTCGAAGCCCTGAATCTCGATGCCCGGTACGTTCACCAGCGCCGGGATACCGCCGTAGCTCTCGAAGAGCTGCAGGTCTTCCCAATCGTAGAAGAAGTAGGCGAGGTTGAGCTGCAGGGATTCATCGAGCAGGGTGCTCTTGAAACCGATCTCGTACGCGGTCAGGAACTCGGGACCGATCGGATCATCACCCGTGGACAGTGCGCGGTTGTCGTAGGAGCCGCCTTTGAAGCCGTTCGAGATACTGGCAAAGATCATCGTGTCTTCGGTTGGCCGGTAGTTGGCGGCGACTCGGTAACCGGTCTCGGAAAGCTCCTGTACCGGCGAGTCGGTGTTGCCAGCGAGGCGACCCGGCGTTGCTCCGGGACAATCGGCAGCGCGGTAGTCACGATTCTGCTCCAGCGAGCCGACGGCAGAGGGGAAGAAGCCACAGACGGTACGTACCCAGTTCTCATTGTCGGCGGACAGCTCGTCGTCCGTGTAGCGCAGGCCGGCACTGACCATCCACTGATCGTTGATCGTCCAGTCAACCTGGCCGTAGGCCGAGAACGCCTCGTAGCTGCTGTTGATGTCGATGCCGGGTCGCACGCCCATGCCACCGGCGGCGGAAACGTTGGAGACCCAGGTGTCTTCGGTGGAGTCCGAATCCATGAGATAGAGACCGGCCATCCACTGCACCGCCGAATCCGTGTCGGAGGTCAGGCGCAGCTCCTGCTGGATGACTTCCCAGTCGCCCTCGCGCGACGGGCTGAAGCCGGTCAGCTCCTGGCCGTTCTTCTCGAGCACGTAGGTTTCGTCATAGGCCGTCAGCGAGGTCAGGATGACGCCACCGAAGTCATAGTCGAAGTTCAGGCGGAAGCCGTCCCATTCCACGGTGGTGGTGTCTTCCGGGTCCTGGTAGGTCCAGCCGAGCTCGGTGGAGTAATTAACCAGCCGATTGAAGTTGCCTGCATTCGGATCCGGGTTAACGATGACCATGCCGGTGTTGTTGTCGAACTGCTCCTGCAGGTAAGGCTGCGCCGCAACGTCCGCCGCGGTGGCGGTGACGAAGTTGTTGTCCGGCCGCGTCAGGCTGTCGGCTCGGCGGTTCTCGAACTCAGGATCGATCAGGCCGTTCGCCAGGCGGTTGCCGCTCATCTTTACGGCCAGGTCTTCGGCGTCGTACTCACCGGTCGACGCGGTAAAGCCGAGGCTCGCGTTACCACCCGCGTCCCAGACGATGTTCAGACGTCCGCCGGTGCGCTCATAGGCACCGCCCGTATCGCTGCCGTCGACCACGTTTTTCCAGACGCCATCGAAGTCATCGCTCAGGAGAGCAATGCGCGCCGCGACGGTTTCGCCAAGATCGAAACCGACCGCCGCCTCGATGCGCTGCAGTCCGCCGCTCCCAGCCTTGACCTGGGCATAGCTGTTAAAACCCTGGCCGGGCGTTGCTTTGCGCGTGTGCCAGAGGACCGCGCCGCCGGTCGTGTTTCGACCGTACAGCGTGTTCTGCGGTCCACGCAGCAATTCGACGCGCTCCATATCGAAGATGGAGATTGCGCTGACGTAGGGCGAGACCATCGATACGTCATCGACGTAGGTGCCGACCGACTGCTGCCCTGAAAGGTGCACGTTGTCGGTGCCGACACCGCGGATCGAGATACCGGTATTGCCCGGCGCGTTGCGGTTGGTGCCAACGTTCGTGAAGACGAACTCGAGGTCATCGGCGCGCTGGACGTTGAACATCTCGAACTGGTCGCCCGTCATGGCGCTGATGGAAATTGGCACGTCCTGCAGCGATTCCTCGCGCTTCTGTGCGGTCACGACGATTTCGTCGAGTTGTGCATTCGCCGGCAGGCTAAATGCGAGTGATAGAGCTACGCCAAGGCTGGCGAGCCTTGCCAGTGTTGCTGAAGACATCTTGTCCCCTCCCTCCGGGGCCGTTGCAAGCCCACAAAAACATTGAAGCGCCCGGCTGGACGCCATTTTTTCTCCGATGGACGACGGATCGGGCTTTTTAGCGACAATACTCCATTTACTTCAATTTTGTCGATAAAAATAGAATTTCTAGTTATGTATTGTGCAATCGTAGGACCCGACCTCCTCGCCGGGCGCCCAGTTCCAGTGCGCTCCCCAGCGCCACGGTTCGGTCAGGGTGCTCGGGTCGGT
>CAZFVT010000098.1:0-9977 GCA_964522355.1 uncultured Woeseiaceae bacterium
GGCAGCCAAGCGCCCAGGCCGAGGAGTGCGGAAGACTGCAGAGCACGGCGTCGGGACCACATTTGTCCAGACTGATCAGACATTCGAATCCTCCTGAGGTCGTGATCGGTTGGTAGTCATCAGGCTTGGCTCCGATTCCGGGACCCGACGAATCCTTCGATTCTCGCGGCTGCATCCGCGAGAACGTCCGTATCGTGCAGGTAGCCGATGCGGATGAATTCACTGACGGAATCACCGAAGGCAAAACCGGGAACCGTGGCCACACCCGCGGCGTCCAGCAGCTCATTGGCAAACCGCTCGCCGTCCATACCCACGTCGGCCAGCAGAAACATGCCGCCGGCCGGCACGCAGACGTCTATGCCGTCGATGCGGGACAGCGAACCGCACAGGCTCCGGCGACGCTCGTCGTAGGTCCTGACCATTTGTCGAACGCTGTCCAGGTCATTGGCCAGCGCGAAGGCGGCCGCGTCCTGGGAAAACTGGCTGACGCCAAACAGCAGCGCCTGGGCCAGGGCAATCAACGCCGTGGTGACCGCCGGTGGGGCAACGGTCCAGCCAATGCGCCAGCCGGTCATCGCATGGGACTTGGACATGCCATTTACGATGATCACGCCGTCTTCGCCCCCTGGCATCGACCGGGGTGACGCGTGTTCCCCATCGAAAACCAGAGTCCAGTAGACCTCATCAGAGACGATCCAGATGTCGTGCTGGCGGCAGACTGATACGAGTTCCGCAATGGCCGTTCTCTCAAACACTGCCCCGGTCGGGTTGCCCGGGGAGTTGAGCAACAGAGCCTTCGTCCTGGGCGTTATGGCGGCCCTAAGGCGCTCGACGTCGAGTGCGAAGCCGGTTTCAGGGTCGAGCGCTACGTGCACCGCCTTCGCACCACCCGCTTCAACCGCTGCATCGTAGGTGGCATAGGCCGGCTCCAGAACAATGACCTCATCGCCTTTTTCGGCGAGGCAGAGAAAGACGGCAAACAGCGCGCACTGCGCACCCGGGAAGATGACGACCTCGTCCGGTGAAATGGTGACGTCGAGGCGAGATCCGGTAGATCGGGCAATCTCCCGCCGCAGCGCAGGCTCCCCCGGGATTGGCGAGTAGTGCGTTCGGCCGGACGACATCGACGCCATGGCGACATCGATGATTTCCTGCGGCGTGTCGAAGTCCGGGTCGCCGACGGAAAGGTGAATGATATCGGTGCCCTGGCGCTCCAGCTCGACGGCACGATCACCGACGTCCCAGGCGCGGGAGCGAGGCCCGGAACAGCGGGAGACCAGCCCTGACAGGCGAGGCAGGGTAGCTTCGCTCGATTGCGGTTTCTGCTGCGATCCGTCCATCGTCACGCTCATGTTTCTACGCTCGAGCAAAAATAGCACGTCGTGAAGCGTCGAATCGTCCTGTCTCGCGCACAGCTTGGGTTACTGGCCGAAAGACCTGCATAAACAAGTTCGTCAATCGGGCTTGCGCAGGTTCATTTCCACGAGACCCGGTTCGAAACCGGCCTTTTCGTAGGCGCGAATTGCCGAGCGATTGCCCGCATAGACACTCAGGCTGAAGTGTCGAACGCCTCTTTCGCGACCCCACTCGAACAGCGATTCCATGATCTTCGCGCTGACTCCGCGACCGCGAAACTCCGGCTCAACGTACATGAAGCCAAACGTCGCCTGGCGATCGTGTGCGAGGGCCTGCCTCGCCGACTCCAACCGAGCGTAACCGCAGCCGATCACCCGACCGTCGATTTCGGCGACCTGCAGGGAAACGTCGGGGTCGTCCAATAGAGCAGGCAGATCGTAGTAGGTCACGTCGGACTTCCGGATTGCATCGTTGTAAGGCCGTTCCGCTTCGACCACCTGCTGCTCGAACTCGAGCAGGACGTCCAGGTCGGCATCCAGTGCAGGGCGCAGGATCAGGTTAAGTTGATGACTCATAGCGCACCGCCGATGTGGCAATCCAGTTCCGTATTCGGAGTTCCAGCGCGAGGAAATTCATCGAGGCCGGAACTGCAAAGAAGCGTATCAGTTTGAGTGCATCGTTGGTTTTGCGTTGTCTCATGAGCAACCTTCGATTGAGCGAAGGATTCGCAACAAGCTTAGCCGATTCTTCGTAGCAACTCGGGATGGTCCTCTGCCCAAAACACCCATTGCGAATACTATTGAGATTCAGAGTCGGGCCTCAGGCCTGAGTGAACTGATCGAATGCTTTGTCCCACGGAACTTTCATTGATAACGGAAGTGGAGTGGACCTCGCGATCTCCAGCTCGGCCGTTCTCTTTCGGCTGCCCAATGGATTGATTGAAATCATTCTTTCCCAAGGAATCACCAGGCACGCACCACCCAGGTTTCTCGATATGACCAGACCTCGCTCGGTCGCAATCGCGGTGACTTCGAATTGATCATCGTGAGCCACCAGAAGGCCGGTCGCCATTGGATATTTGTTTCGCTCGGTACTCCACTCGTTCAGGTCAGCATAAGAGTCCTCCAGCGCTGCCCAGGCACTGGATTCACTCCGAACCCCATTGAATATCATTATGCCTATGTAGACAGCGAGGAAAACATAGTGGGCAATGCTGTCTTGTGACCAATCTGCGAATGTTCGGTCGTCCCTGAACGTGCTCAGCAAGAACAACGCGGTAATGAACAAACCGTAGGTCAGCGTTGCAGTCAGTACCCAGAGAATCGCCTGCGAAGACCCCCGGATACCGATGCCAATTCCCAGAAAAGCGACCAGCATGCCCGATATGAAATGGCCCAGCGCCATGAGCACAATACCGCCAATGGTAATGACTGCGCCCAGCATCAAGCGCGGAATCGACAAGGGATGCCTGAGTCGGAGTCTGTTGCCCATTAGGATAGATAAGCAAAAAGTTGAAACACGCGCGACCTGCAGCTGAGTTGTGAAACGTATCCGTTAATTCTAGCGGATTCCCGCTCGTTTCCGTTTTCGGCACGACGCCGTTGGATTAGATCGCCAGTTGGAGCGCCGGTAATACCTGACCATTGGCTGATGGCTTTAAGCGCTAGCGAGCCCGTCCTCAGCCGTCCACCAAAGTCTGGACGCGATTTATAGATGCGGATTCCCGCAACGATTTCGAGTTGACCTCGAAGCCCGTGTTGCGCCAGTCTCTGCCGCGTGTTTTAAAGAGACTCTCGAAGGACAGGGATTAATGGACCAAGACCTGAAAGCCAGCTACGTCGTTGCGGTGGCTGAGCAAATCTCCTTTGTCTCGGCGTTTCTTGGCGGCGTCTCGGCCACGATCTTGTTCAGCGTCATCATCTTTTCATCCGACAAGCGTGTGGTGTCGTTCATCGTTGCGATGGCTACGCTGTCTGCGTGCAGCCTGCTGGTTTCGGTCGTGGCGGGCTGGCGCCTCATTATCGGATTACACCCGGATCTTCCCTTCACGCCGGACCCGGGCAAGATCAACCTCCTGTGGAACTCGTTGATCGCCGGCTACGGCCTGGGTGTGAACAGCCTGATTGTCAGTATCGGCCTGTCCGGCTGGATTCGTTCGCGGCGAACTGGCTGGGTCACCTCCATCATCGCTGCAGTGGCGATTCTGTTTTTCGTGTCGACCAGCATCTACAACCGCGCAGGATAGGTACAGCGCTGGATAAATACCTATGCGCAGCGATCGGTCCCTAGTCCGAATGAGATTTTTTCAGTACTGCTTCGATAAAGGGTTCCTTGCCCTTTAGGTACTCACTGATCCCCGAGACGTTGGTCCGCTCCAATTCGAGTTTTAGCGCCTGATACTCATCTCGCACGTCGCTGTGCTGCCGAAGGTAGTCCCTGAAGCTCAACATCTCGTGGATCTTGGAGTGATTCTCAAGGCAGACATGAATCTTGTGGGTTCGTATTCCCTCAACGTCCCGTTTGAAGAAGAGGTGTCCCGGGGAAAGGTTGCCACCCCGCCGATACTGAAAAGCGGCCAGTTCCTCTGTCCATGACTCAGCATTGGCCACCGCTGTTACGACCACCAGGATGTCGAGCTCGGGTTTTGACGCCAGACCCGGCACTGCAGTGCTGCCAACATGATGCATTGCCGACATGGCCGAGCCAAAGACAGGTCGAAGGCGGGTGGCTTCGCGGCGATACATGTCCGGCCACTGCGCTTGATAGGGCGTGATCTTGCTCGTCAGTGCTGGCGACATGAAATGGCTCGGAGACTGCGCTAATGGTCGGTGAAATCAGGTCTGATTGCGCGAGGGCAGTTGGCTGCTTCCAGCCAAACGCCGCTACTCATCGTACGGTAGTTCGTCAGGCCCGAGCCCAACATAGTCAGGCTCGGGGGTCGTACCAAAGCGAACCGCAGATACTCCCGTTTCGCCGTCGCGGAGCGCCCTGCAGACTCTGTGCATGCCGTCCATCACCCGACCGTCCTGATCGAGGATGATAGGGAAGCGCGTATCGACGGCTTCGATTAATCGCATGTGCTCGAGTAACGATCGGCAGGTCGGTGAGTCGCCCTCGTGCTGGTACCAGTGCGTCTCGTCAACCTCGGCGATAGTGCTAAGAGAAACGTTCTCGACGGGAAGATTGCGAGACAATTCGATGAGCCGAAACACATCCCAGGCCAGCAGGCCCTGATCAGATTGTCGAAAAAAGTATTGGGGACGGATCATCCAGAGCACCTGTGTAACTTGGCGGCCAGACTCGGTTTCCAACCTCACCCATCACTAACAGTCATTAACGCCAAAGAGAGACGCCGAGCGCAACGTGGCTCGTAAGGAGGTTCTACCTTCTGAGGGTCATCTGCTCCCGACCGGAGTAGGTGAGTGCCCATCGAAGCCTTAGTTCGGGCCGGATTGATTCTTTTCGTACACTAATTCGATTATGGCGTAGACCGGTGCGGAGTTAACCATCAAATCAACGGTTGCCTGGCAGCTAAAGTAACTCGTTTTGAGATCTTCTCCGATATCTTCCCAGGCTGCCTCACCAACATAAAACGGGAGAATTTGTGCCAAGACGTCCGATCCGCAACTCTGCAACAACAACGCCTCGACTCTTCTTCGGCCGAGCTCTTCCCAGGATATTCTGGTGAAAATTTCGTCCTTCAGGGTCTCAATCGATGAGCCTTCGGCCAGAAGCTCTTGCTGCATCCTCTCGACCACCTCCTTCGTGGTTTGATTCCAATGCTCTTCCCACGCGTCGAGAATTGGCTGCGGAATTGAATCTTGCGCCTTTGGTGAAACGCCGCCCCATGCCAGAAGTAGTAGCACGACCACCAGAACGTTGGTCTTTTTCGTCATCGTCCCTCCATGCCCGACGGTCAGTCGGCGGTTTCGACTTGGTCAACTAGAGCGGAAATGTCCGCTTTGGGTCAGCCACCGTCAGTCTACATCAGCAGAGTCGAGCGGCGGATTACGGCGAACAAGTGCCTTCAAGCTCGTCACCCTAACCATAGGTCAGGGCGGCCACGTCCGGCGCAATCCCTAGCGCGCCTCCTCGAATACGGGGTTATCGATCAGCTGTCGGAACGCCACTTTTCTTTTCTCTGAGCTTCTCTCCGAAGAGTTACCGATGCCGGAACGAGGCCTGGGCCGCACTTGAGCAAAGCGGCGTTGAGCCGTATCTTGAAAAACGTTATCCGCCTGAACAGGATCGGGTATTCATTCATGGGCACTGACGGTATTCACATTCGAGGTCTCAGAAAATGACAGGCAGCAGACATCAGCGCATCAGCGTTTTCACGACAACGACCGTCGCCGCATTGACCGTCGGCTGCTCGTTAATTGTAGTATCCCAGACCGCAGTCGCGCAGGTGCCGCAGACCCAGAAGTGGGTGTCAACGATGACGATAAGCTCCGACTGTGGCGTCGTGAACAAGATGCGCATGCCGGGCGCACAGCCTGGCGGGGGCAGGAATGAATCCCAACCTCCTCGAGCGCCCGTCCCAACTGACCTGGAACGCGTGCAGCCGGGATACGTTGTTCTCGAGCCGACCGGGGAAAAGGACACCTACCTGCTCGGCGTCGACAAGCAGATCGCGGGGTCCTATTCCGGTGACTACTACCCGAAATACACGCAACTGCTGCCGAACGGGCATCGTCTCTATTCCAGCAAAGCGACAACAAAAGCCATTCATAATGGCGGCGGCAGCACGACCGGGTGTATCGAGGAATACGACGCCAATGGCGACCTGGTCTGGCGCGTTAGCCTGAACAATGAGTACATCCTGAGCCATCACGCGATTCGCAAGATGCCGAATGGCAACGTTCTCGCGCAGGTGTGGCAAAAGTCGTCGGGCGACATTGCCGTTGCACAGGGTCGCAACCCGGAGCTTCTTTCGGAGGACGGCGATTTTTGGTTCGATGCCATCCTCGAGATTGATCCGATGGCGATGGAGATCGTCTGGGAATGGAAGGTGAAAAACCACCTGGTCCAGGATTTCGATCCGTCAAAGGAGAACTACGGCGTGATTGCGGACAATCCCGGACTGGTCGACATCAACCAGATCGACATTGAAGATGGCGAGATTCACCCGGACTGGATTCATGCCAACGCCCTCGACTACCACCCCGAGCTGGATCAGATCGTCGTTTCGTTCCGTTCACTCAGTGAAATCCTGATCATCGACCACAGCACGACGCCCCGAGAGGCCGAGGGCCACACCGGAGGCCGGTACGGCCGGGGCGGCGATCTCCTCTATCGTTTCGGCAATCCGCAGATCTATGGTCGCGGTACGGCGGAAGACCGAAAGTTCTTCAACCAGCACGATGTGCAATGGATCCGAGAGGGTTTGCCGGGCGCCGGAAACCTGCTGGTCTTCAACAATGGCCACGTCGACCATCGCGCGTATACGACGATCGTCGAGTTCGCGCCACCGCGGAATCCGGATGGCAGCTACGTGCTTGAAAGTGGCAAGCCCTACGGACCCGAGGAGTTCGTGTGGGAATACAACCCGCCGGAAGAGGAGCGCTTCTTCTCGAGCTTTATCTCCGGCGTACAGCGCATGCCGAACGGCAATACGTTCATCAATGCCGGTGCTCTCGGCTTCCAGCGCGAGGTTACGCGGTCGGGCGATATTGTCTGGGAGTACGAGTACCGAAATGAACACGGTGCGCGCGATTCTTACTTCCGTGCGGAGAAGCACCCGCCAGACTATCCGGGCCTGAAAGGTTTGATCTCCAGCGACAATTGAAGCCTGGGCTAAAGGAGGTCGTTCGTAGGTGTGGATTTTTCTGCGCGGAATCCGGGTGCTGGTCGGGTAACCGCAACAAGTGGCCATTCGGCTAGCTGGACTGAACTTACCTAGTCGCTTTTCCCCTTTTGAGACGCGCCGATGGCTGCACCAATCGCAATTCCAATTGCGATGCCCGCACCGACGTTTCCCATCGCTGCTCCCAACGCAACGCCGAGTGCTACACCCACTGCTATTCCTGCGCCTACCTTATTCAAACTCGTTGTCTCCTAAGAGTCAGCAGCCTTGAGTCAAATCAAGAAGCCTGGGCGGCTTGTTTCGGCCAAAAGGATACGTTCACAACTCTAACGCCTTCGATATTCACGTCGCGATTGGGTTTTCCCGCAACATGACAATCCCGAGCCACGCAAACCACACTATCTGGCTTAACCCGAAAACATCCGTTAGCGCAGTAAATGCCGGTACAACCGTCAGTATTCCGGCTAGGCCTACCAGCACACCTAAGTAGTTCAGCGCCTTCGGCAGACTGCTTCCTTTCAGCGCCGCCCAACTCAGCAGGAGTACCCACAGGCCGCCTACAATCTCGTTTCCGCCGCCCAAGGCATCTTGTACCGCACTAATCGCCAGCCATAGCGAAACAGCCTGATCCTGATTGTCGCTGAAGAGGCCAATAACAGCAGAGTGACCGATGTTGGCGATCATGCCGCTGGCGATGACCAGTCCCGCCCAGATCAGACCGAAAGCGGTCGCCGTCTGCATGATTGCTGGCGAGCCTTTCTTCAATCGTTCGTGCAGCGCAAGTGCCAGGACAACGAGCACCAGGCCGAACACGACATAGATGAGCAGGTAGGCGATGTAAGACGCAACCTGATTGGCCGCCAGGAAGCCGATCTTTTGGACGTGTCCGTCGTAGCTGCCGGAATCGAGTACGGTCAGGAACAGGCCGAAGCCCGTCACGTATAGCGATGCCTCGATCAGCGCGGCGATACCACCCAGCTTCTGTAGATCATTGCTCATCTTTCAGTGGGTCCTTTGGGTCAATAGGGGGATTCGTAGCGGAAACCAGGAAATGGTCCGGTTACGGCCAGGAGTGGTCGGTCAAGACTCGCTTAGATTGACTCTTGATTGATGAACTTGTGCAACCCTACTTGAAGCGCGAATAGAGCGAAGCAGGCGACAAGTGCCGCTGGATACACGACGGCCGCGCCCATCAGAAAGTCGCGCTTCACAATGACTGAGGCGGATACTACGTCCCAAACCAGCGTCCCAGCTACGACCAGTGCTGCGAAGAAGAACGCCCTTTCTTTCAGGTCATTCCATCCGCGAAGTAGGAGTGCTGGTACCCAGAACGCAAGCAATAAGCCCAGCGCATTAGCGAGATGTACTCGCAACGGAGCGTCGCTGAATACGTAGACCAGGACAAAAATGAATACCGCCAGTCCCGTCGCGATTATGACCTTGCTGAACAACTCAATTGGTGCCGAATAGGAAAGCCTTTGAACGACCGCGATAGCTCACTAGCAGCCGCACGCCCAATAGGTCACGAGCGGCTGCAATGTGACACTAAGCGGTCATTCAACTACTCGCGCCACACCCCGATTCCTCGGATCCGACGCGGCCTGCACGTCATCGCCGTCGCGGTAGATGACCTGCATGTCGCCGTAGTCGTAGGGGGCGATGGTCTGGTAGCCCATGTCGCCGAGGACAGACAGGGTTTCATCCGGCAGCGGCGTGCCCGGCTGCATCATGATCATGTTCGGCGGCAGGAGCTGGTGGTGAAAGCGTGGTGCACCGACGGCTTCTGCCGGTGACAGGCCGAAGTCGATGACGTTCATGATGGTCTGGAAGACGGACGTGAAGATCGTCGAGCCGCCGGGGGTGCCGACGACCATGGCGACCTCGTCATTGCCGTCCAGCAGGATCGTCGGCGTCATGGATGACAGCATTCGCTTGCCGGGCTGGATCTCGTTCGCTTCGCTGCCGATCACGCCATAGGCGTTCGGCACGCCGGGCTTGACGCTGAAGTCGTCCATCTCGTCGTTCAGCAGGAAGCCGGCGCCGGTGACGATCACACCGCTGCCGAAGCCCAGGTTCAGGGTGTAGGTGTTCGACACGGCATTGCCCCATTTGTCCATCACCGAGTAGTGGGTGGTGTCATGGGTGTCAAAGGTGGCGCCGGGTTCGACGTCCATCGAAATCGCCGTCGGGTTGATCTCGCCGGCACGTGCGCGGATGTAGTCGACGTCCAGCAGCACTTCCAGCGGATCGTCGACGAAGTCCGGGTCGCCCAGGTATTCGGCGCGGTCGGCAAACACGCGCTTTTCGATTTCGGCTACGAGATGCACGTACTGAGCGGAGTTCAGCTCCACGCCTTCGAACTCGTCTTCGATGAAGTCGCGAATCTTCAGGAGCTGCACGAGAGCGAAGCCGCCGGAGCTCGGCAGCGGCGCCGACAGAACTGTGTACTCGCGCCAGTCTGCGCGAACGGGCTCACGCCACATCGCTTCGTACTGTTCGAGGTCTTCGTGGGTGATCAGGCCGTCGCCGCGAGCCATTTCGGCGACGATAAGGTCGGCGGTTTCGCCGAGGTAGAACTCATCACGGCCGTTCTTGGCAATTCGCTCAAGCGTTGCCGCCAGTTCCGGCTGCTTGTGCATGTCGCCGGTCCGCATGCTGCCGAAGTAGTCGCCGAAGTTGGTCTTGCCGGCGTAGCGTTCGGTGCGGGTCAGCATGCCGCCGCCAAGAGACTCCGGTACTTCAAAGCCGTCGCGGGCCAGTGCAATCGCCGGCGCAAGCCGCTCTTCCCAGGACATCGAGCCGACGCGCCGCTGCG
>CAZFVT010000099.1:0-9934 GCA_964522355.1 uncultured Woeseiaceae bacterium
GGGAACGACCTCAGTCCACTCTTGTGTCATTGATTCAGCTCCTGAGTTGTCGGCCGGTGCCTCGGTTTGCGCTGCCGGGGCTTCAGCGGGAGCGTCGGATTGACCGCCTCCGCAGGCGGCGAGCGCGACAAACGCGATCGATACTACTCCTGGTCTTGCTTTGCTCATGGTCGTCCTTCAGATAGATCGTAAGGGATGGATTAAATCAGGCGGCATCGTCGGAGTCTTCAGGGTCTGAAAAGTCCAGCGACGCCGAATTTATACAGTAGCGCAGACCACTTGGCTGCGGGCCGTCTTCGAAGACATGGCCCAGGTGCGAGCCGCATTTCGCGCATAGAACTTCCTCGCGGATCATTCCGTGGCTTGTGTCGCGCACTGTGCGGATGTTGTCACCCGCCAAGGGTGACCAAAAACTCGGCCAGCCAGAGCCGGAGTCGTATTTCGTCGCCGAGCTGAACAAATCTGCGCCGCAGACAACGCAGCTGTAGGTACCGTCCGCTTTGTAATCAACGTATTTGCCGGTGAACGGTCGCTCGGTCCCCTTGTTCTGAGTGATCTCGTACTGCTCGGGCGTCAGGCGCTCACGCAGCTCCTGATCGCGTGAAGAATCGTCTTCCATAGTCGTGTTCCTCTGCCCGCATCATCGGCAACAGGCCGAAGGTCCTCAAGTGTAGCGGCTAACAACCGCCATGGCTTCCGCACGCGAAGGACAATACGCGTTTCGGGTTCACATGTCGGCCCCAGCCTCGTATGGTGGCGGTTCCGCTCGCGCTTTCAAGGCCCGGTGTGCCCGCAAACGAAGTATCTCCTACTTATGCCGTAGAGTTTGACGACGTCAGCCTCACCCGTGGCGAAATCCGCGCGCTCAGGAACGTCACCGTCGGCATACCGACCGGAGAAACGACCGCCGTGCTGGGTGCCAGCGGCAGCGGCAAGTCTACGCTCGTCCAGCTTGCCATTGGCCTGCTGCGTCCCGACAGTGGCGGCGTTCGGGTCTTCGGCGAGACGCTGGACTATGAGCATCCGCGCGCGCAGCGACGACGCATTGGCTATGCCATCCAGGAGGTCGCCCTGCTTCCGCACATGCGGGTCCGCGACAACATTCTGCTGCCGGCACGCCTGGCCGAATGGCGCAGGGAGGACAGCGATAAGCGCCTGCGCGAGCTGATGACGTTGATGCAGTTGCCCGATGATGTGCTCGGTCGATATCCCCAGGAACTCTCCGGCGGGCAGCAGCAGCGAGCGGGAATTTGCCGCGCAATGATGTTGCGGCCCGAACTGCTGCTGCTTGACGAACCGTTTTCGGGCCTCGATGCGATGACCCGGCAGGGCATTCACGAGCAGTTTTTAAGGCTGCAGGAAACTGAAGCCGTGTCATCGCTGCTGGTCACCCACGACCCACAGGAAGCGATCAACCTGGCACGCCACCTTGTCGTTTTGCGCGAGGGCCAGCTACTGCAGTCCGGCGAAGTGTCGGACGTGATTGCCAGGCCGGCCGATGAGTACGTGGCCAAGCTCTGCACAGGGCTGGCGGGAGTGCCTCGATGATCCGCAAGACGCTCAGGACCTGGAGCATCACGGCCGGACTCTGCTGCCTCATTTCGGTTAACGCGGTCGCGAGCACGATTACGGTGGGCGGCAAGGCGTTTACCGAGAACTACATCCTGTCCGAAATCGCTGCGCGCTTGCTGGAAGACGCGGGTTATGACGTCGACCGCCGGCAGGGCCTTAACGGTACAAGCATCGTCTACGAGGGCCTGGCCAACCAGGCCATCGATGCCTATCCGGAATACAGCGGCACGATCACCGAGGTGATCCTCAACCAGCCCGAGCTGGAGGCTTTCGAGGACATACGTGACGCGTTGGCGGCTCGCGGCTTCAGCATCCTCGAACCCCTCGGGTTCAACAATTCCTACGCTCTCGCGGTGATGGAAGAATTCGCGCTCGAGCATGACCTGACGAAAATCTCGGACCTCAATCGGCTAGGCGAACTCAAGATTGCCGTGCAGCACGAGTTCCTCGAGCGCAGCGACGGCTGGCGCGGCCTCAAGGCAGCCTATCGACTGGATTATGAAGCCACCGGTATAGAAAACGCGCTGGGTTTTGAAGCCATCAAAGAAGGCAAGATCGACGTCGTCTCCGTGTATACGACCGATGGCGAGATCGAGCGCACCGGCCTGCGCGTGCTCGAGGACGATCTCGGCTACTTTCCGCAATACCTTGCCGCGTTCCTGCTGCACAAGGACGTGCCGGCTGAGGTCAGCGATGTGCTGTCGACCCTGAGCGGGCGAATCGACGATCAGCGCATGCGGCAGATGAATCTGGCCGCGTTAAATCCGGACACCAGCTTCGTCGAGGTGGCATCAGAATTCCTGGTAACCGAAGGATTTGTGTCGGCACAGGCTACCGGCCCGGTCTTCCTGCCACAGCTCCTGCGGAACGTTCAGCGCCACCTGAAGCTCACCGGCATTGCGCTAACGCTGGCGATTGTTTTTGGTGTCGGTATCGCCGTCGCGGTGCACCAACACGCGCTGCTGCGCAGCGCTTTTCTGCAAATGACCGGGCTGATGCAGACGGTGCCTTCGATTGCTTTGCTGGCGCTCCTCATTCCCTTCGTGGGGGTCGGCGAGAAGCCGGCGATCATCGCGCTCTTTTTGTACTCGCTGCTACCAATCGCGAGAAACACGGTCACGGCCATACAGGCTATTCCAAGCGGCTATCGCCAGGTCGCGGCAGCGATGGCGATGAGCAAAACCCAGGAGCTGCGCTATGTGCTGCTGCCGCTCGCCATGCCGCACATGATTGCCGGCATAAGAACCGCGGCCATCATATGCATCGGCACCGCAACCTTGGCCGCGTTCATCGGCGCAGGCGGGCTGGGAGAGCCTATCGTCACGGGCCTCGCACTCAACGACAGCAACCTGATCCTGCAGGGCGCTATTCCCGCCGCGCTGCTCGCAATTCTCACCGAGCTGGCGTTTGGCGCCCTCGAGCGTGTTCTGGTTCCGGCGCACATGCGCTCGGGTACACGCCAGGCGTAGCCGTCAGGCGGTTTCCTCTTCGCCCAATAGCAAACGATTGACCCGCGCCAGGTAGGCCGCCGGATTCTCCAGCTGGCCACCGTCGGCGAGAATCGCATGATCGAGGACAACGTTCGACATCTCGGCGAACTGCGCGTCGTCGCTCTCGGCATCAAGACGCTTCACCAGCGGATGATCGGTGTTGATTTCCAGTACCGGCCGGGACTCCGGAACCTCCTGGCCAGCAGCCTCGAGCATCCGCCGCACCTGCGGCGTCAGATCCTGCTCGTTGGTCACGATGCACGATGCTGAATCGCTCAGTCGGTGACTGACCTTGACCGACTCGACCCGGCCTTCCAGGGCTGCCTGGAGACGATCGAGCAGCGGTTTGTGCTCATCGTCACTATCCGTATCGCGTTCGTCCTCGCTATCCGTCGGCAGCTCGAGATCGGCGCGAGCAACGTCCTGGAAACGCTTGCCTTCGAACTCCGGCGCGTGTTCAACGAGCCACGGGTCGATCTTGTCCGTCAGCAGCAGGACCTCGATGCCGTCGCCCCTGAGTTTCTCCAGATGCGGGCTGGCGAGCGCTCTCTCGTAACTGTCGGCCAGGAGGTAGTAAATCTTGTCCTGAGAATCGTCAGCTCGCGAAAGGTAGTCCGACAGCGACTGGCTCTGGTCTCCGCTCGTGTCATTCGTGCTGGAGAAGCGCATGAGCTTTAGCACCTTCTCGGCGTTTTGCGGGTCTTCGATGACACCTTCTTTCAGCACCTGGCCGAATTCCTTCCAGAACCCGTCGTACTGCGCTCGCTCCTCGTCGCTGTCGGCGTTTGCCAGCTTGCCGATCATGTCCAGTGCGCGGCGGGTCAGCGCCGACTTCATCGCATCGAGTTCGGGGTTCTGCTGCAACAGCTCTCGCGATACGTTCAGCGGCAGGTCGGCGGAATCGACGACGCCTTTGACGAATCGCAGGTACAGGGGCAGGAACTGCTCGGCCTCATCCATGATGAAGACGCGCTGGATGTAGAGCTTCAGCCCGCGAGGCGCCTCGCGATTCCACATATCAAACGGCGCGCGGGCCGGCAGGTACAGAAGGCTCGTATATTCCCGCTTGCCTTCGACCCGGTTGTGGCTCCAGCTCAGCGGATCGCTGAAGTCGTGGGAAATGTGCTTGTAAAACTCGCGGTACTCATCGTCCGACACGTCGGTGCGTGGGCGCGTCCACAGGGCGGTAGCCGCGTTGATCGTCTTCGCTTCCGGCTCTTCGGCTTCCTCATCGAGCAGGGTCACGGGGAAGCCGATGTGATCTGAGTACTTGCGAATGAGCGCGCCCAGCCGGAACTCGTCGGCGAGCTCCGCATCGTCCGGCTTCAGGTGCAGAGTAACGGTGGTCCCGCGCTGCTCACGCTCGATCGGCTCAAGCGTAAACTCACCCTCGCCCGCAGACTCCCAGCGCATCCCGTCGGATGCCGCAAGATCAGCGCGACGGGTTTCAACCGTTACCCGATCGGCGACGATAAAGGCGGAGTAGAAACCAACACCGAACTGGCCAATGAGATTCGCGTCGCGCGCCTGGTCACCGGTCATCTGCTTCAGGAACTCCGCGGTTCCGGAGCGCGCTATGGTCCCGAGGTTCTCGATCAGCTCGTCGCGTGACATGCCGATGCCGTTATCGGAGATCGACAGGGTTTTGTCGGACTTGTTGAAGCTGACGGCCACGGCCAGGTCCGTATCACCGGCCATCAATTCGGCGTTCTCCAGGGCCTCGAAGCGAAGCTTGTCCGCCGCATCGGACGCGTTGGAAATCAGCTCCCTGAGGAAGATCTCCTTGTTGCTGTAAAGCGAGTGAATCATCAGCTGAAGTAGCTGACGAACCTCGGTCTGAAAGCCTAGAGTTTGTTTTTCGTCAGTGGTCTCGGCCACGGCTTTTCGCTCCCTGTCATCGGTACACCATCAAGCGCGGGCAGACGCTGCGCTGCCCTCCAGATGGCGTTCGATAACGGGATTTCAAGACCGCCGAAGCCCGACAGGCGCCGGATTCGACAGGGACGTCGTAACGCCTGACCCGGGTCAGGTCAGGGTAAGCGGCTGGCCGGAAGTGGCGGAACGGTAGATCAGAAGGACCAACAGGAGCGCGACGATAGCCGCACCCAGCGGGGGCTCGTGCTGAGCGATGAAGCAGGTTGCGATCCCGACCAGGCCGATCGCCACGGCCGCGATCATCCTCGCAACAGCGCGCCCGCGTTGGGCGCCGGCAAACAAAACAGCAAAACAGAGGTCATCAAGGTCGTCGAGATAGAGCAGAAATCGTTCCATGCTGCTGAGGTGTCCTGGTGCGAAAAGCGCGGCTACTTGGCCACGTAGAGAATCGGAGTGCTGCGTTTTCCGGGCGTCGATTCTGCCTCTGCATCCTCCATCGCAGCGATGTTGGATTCCTTGGCGTGGGCGATAGCTCGGTGAAACAACTCCCAACGTTGACGGGATGACTCGTTCTTCCAGGGAGAGTTGTTCGATGCGGTAGTTCTGATTTTGGTATTCATCAAGAAACGCTATGAATATGCTTAATGGAAGTGACTATAGAGGCTCCCTCCTGAAGCGACCGTGAGTCAATTCACAGCTTGATTCGGCGCCTTGTACGCGTGCAAAAAAAAGAGAACAGGAACACAGGATCAGGCGGTAAAAAGTCCGCTGAACCGTCTGTCGATACAGGCATGCGCCGGCTCCCGATGCAGACGGGAATGCCGTGCACGACAGTGAAGTACGGCGGCCGGGTTATGTCGAAACGCTGGCCAATCTGGTCGAGGATGCCAGGCCAGCGGGACGCGTTGACCGTTCAGTGGGGGCCAAAAAAAACGCGCCGCCGGTATCCGGGACGCGTCTCTTCTGAAACCTGAGTAGTCGGTCAGGCGCTAGTTGTCGTTCCAGTCGCGCTTAACCTGCTCGGTCCAGTTGCGATAACCCTTCCAGGTGTACAGCGAAGGATCCACGTTACTGCGCCGGCGGCTCGGTGCCGGTGCTTTGGAAATCCATCGGCGATACTGCTGCCAGCCATCGGCATCATCGCCGTCGCCGGTCGCGTCATTGCTCGCCTCTACAACACCGTCATCTTCCTCGACATCCTTGCCGAATTCGGTGCTCCATGCTGTGTCTTTGCTGTCCTGCATAACGGTGTGCCTGATAGGAACAGGAAGGCATACGTTACGCGTGCAACGGGCATATTCACAGGAACTGGATCACAGCAAAAAACGGTATTTTTCAATTACCAATCAAATAGTTACGACGTTTTTTTACTTAATGACCGGGGTGAAACGGGGTTTCGTTTAACAAAACGTCCGGCTCGGTGCCGCCGCGTCTGCTAGCCGCCGGAGCGCACCTGGTAACAGGGCGAGTAGCTTTCTGCCGCGAGCTTCATGCGTCCCTGGGCAATAAACGACTGCAGCAGGTTGTCGAGAAGCAGCATGATTTCGGGAGAGCCGGTTATCTCGAAAGGCCCCTTCTCTTCAATCGCTGCCATCGCATCGTCCTTTACGTTGCCGGACACGATGCCGGAGAAGATTTTGCGAAGATTTGCGGCAAGCAGGTGCTTCGGCAGGTCGGGCGAAAGCTCGGTCCTCGCCATGGACTCATGCGTGGAATCAAACGGCTGCTGGAACACGGAGTCGATGCGCAGCCGCCAGTTGAAATAATAGGCATCGTGCTGCTGCTTGCGAAATTGCCTCACTTCGACGAGACGCTGCCGCATTTCCCTGCCCACACGCGGCGGATCGTCGACGATGATCTCGTAGCGGCGCTGCGCTTCCTCACCGAGTACCGCGCCGATGAACTCATCGATCTGCCGGAAATAACCTTCGGCAGATTTCGGGCCGGTCATGATCAGCGGCATCGGCAGATCCTGGTTGTCCGGGTGCAGCAGGATCCCGAGCAGATAGAGAATTTCTTCAGCCGTACCCACACCGCCCGGGAAGACGATAATGCCGTGACCGACGCGTACGAAGGCCTCCAGTCGCTTCTCCATATCGGGCATGATGGTCAGCATGTTCACGATCG
This sequence comes from uncultured Woeseiaceae bacterium, assembly GCA_964522355.1. Classification (GTDB taxonomy): domain Bacteria; phylum Pseudomonadota; class Gammaproteobacteria; order Steroidobacterales; family Woeseiaceae; genus JBFGFX01. The sequence continues at coordinate 7,065 of CAZFVT010000099.1, forward strand.
GGTTCGGCGGCTCGGCAGCGATGATTCCGGGCTCGGTAATACCGATATAGCGGCCGTTTCGAATCCGCTGTTTAGCGTGGCCGATCGTGGCGCCTTTCATGGGACCCTTCATCGCGCCGGGCCCGCATCCCGTGCAGACGTTAAGAGCGCGCAGGCCGAGCTCGTAGCCAACCAGCTTGGTGTAGTCGTATTCCTCGCGGCCTATCGCATGCCCTCCCCAGCACACGACCAGGTCTTCGGGCGCTGGCGTTTCCAGCAATCGGGCGTTGCGGACGATATGAAACACCGCGTTGGTGATGTTCTCGGAGCTGGAGAGATCGAACCGTCCGCTCTGACGAATCTCGTTGTCGGTAAATACGACGTCGCGCAGCACCGCGAACACCTGTTCACGAATACCCCGGATCATGACGCCGTCTACGAACGCAGTCGCGGGAGCGCCCTTCAGGATGAGCTTGAGCCCGCGATCCTCCTGCTCGAAGTCGACCCGGAAAGACTCGAAGCGACGCAGGACCTCGCGCGCATCGTCAATTTCCATGCCGGCATTGAGCACGGCGAGGATGCACCGCCGTAACAGTCCATGGACGCCACCGATGCTTTCGTTCTTGAGCTGCTCGGTCTCGACCTGTGAGAGAACCTCGAGACTGCCTTCCGGCCAGACTTCCGCATCGACCGTCGCCCCGGGTTCAGTGTGCAGGATCATCGGCTACTCCTTACGCGAGCCGCGAACGGGAAGGTCAGGGGGCACCCTTAAGTTCAAGGGCGAATTTCGATAGGTACCATGTCCGGCGTCATCAGCCAGATGTCGATCATGTCGGAGTTGGTGACTGCGATACAGCCGTCCGTCCAGTCGCTGCTGCGATAAAACGCGGCAGAGTATCGGGGCACGTTGGGCTGCCCGTGGATCATGATCGCACCACCCGGCGACACGCCGTTTTCTCTCGCACGCCGGCGATCCTCGCCGTTGGGATAGGACACGTGTATCGAGAGAAAAAAGTCGCTATCCGGATTGCGGGCGTCGAGGAGGTAGTGGCCCTCAGGCGTACGCGAGTCACCCTCCTCCTGCTTGTGCCCTTCGGGCGCCATGCCCAGCGCGATGTCAAAAGTACGGAACGCGACGCCATCCTTCATGAGGTGCAGCTTTCGTTCTGCCTTCTCCACCAGCACCTTGTCGGCCATGGGGAAATCAGCGGCCAGTGCGTGGACCGCGGTCAGAGCAATGAACAGGATCGCCTTGAGGAGAGCCCCTGTCGTTTTCCTGAGCGTTGCCGTATCTGTCATTCTGCCGGGTGTGCCTGCGTGTTGGACGGGGAAAATGTATCAGACGCATCGGCTCGCGCAAGCACCGAGGTCACGCTCCGGATCGCGCGTTACGGCCGACGATCCAGCCTATTGCGAAGCCGGTCACACCGGCGAACATCGTGTAGAACGGCAGATAACGGAAGAGCTCCTGCGGGAAAATCGCCTCGCTGTACATGCCGTTCAGATCATGGGCGTAGCCGTAGTGCAGGTAGAGTGACAGCCCTACCGCAGGAATCGCGAAGCCGAGCGTCCCCAAAACCCAGGACCAGCCCGACCCGGTCCAGCGCCCGTTGCCGCGATACAGGGTCACCAGCGCGAGGACGACCACCGCCAGCATCGGCATTACGTTTCTTAAGAGATAGTCAGGGCGATCCTCGACGTCGGCAACGTAGGCAACGGCCGCCGCGGCCAGCAGGACAACCGGCAATATCCTGACCACGTACTGCATAGGCTGATACGACCGGCGCTTCGGAAGGTCAGCGATGAGCCGGGACTAGCCGGCGTTTGAAGCGAGCACCGGAAAACGAACCCGCGTACCTACGCGTACCCGATCCAGATCGACCTCCGGGTTGTACTGCCGGAACAACCAGATCGGCACATCGTACTGACGCAGGGACAGGATCCACAGGGACTCGCCGCTGGCCACCGTGTGCTCGTTGACCCCGGTAATCGTATTTCGGCGGAAAAACGCGTCCTGCTGGGTCTTGTGATAGGTCGCTCTGCGCGCCTCGAAGTCATCAATCGTGGACTTGCTCAGGTCCAGCTTGATGCGCTGCCCGACAACGACCGGCGTGCGGAAGGCAAGGCCATTGATGTCACGCAGACGCTGAGTGCGAATACCCAGCCAGTCGGCATAGTGACCGAGCGTTTCGAGCGGCTGTACTTCGATAGAGCGATCCTCGGCGATGCTGTAATCGCTGGGATCCGAGAGGAGCGCCGACTGCAGGGTGCCTAGCAGGGTTTCCGCCAGGTCCTCGCCGAGTATGCCCTCTTCCTCCTCATCCTCGGTCGCCGGACCGCTGGCAACGGCGGGAACGTCGGCCAGCATCTCGACCGGCACCTCGTTCACGGGTTCAGGCTCTGCCGCCTGGGTCGCCGCGAGGCGAGCCGCAACGACCTCGGGTGCGGGACCGGCGGCCGGCAACCTGAGCCTTTGGCCCGCCCGGATTCGATGGCGGCTGCTTAGGCCGTTGAGCGCAACTAGTGTGGAAACGTTGGTGTCATAGACATCCGCGATTTGCGACAGCGTGTCGCCGCGCGCAATCGTGTGAAACATGTCGGGCAGCTGCTCATCGAAACGCTGGTCTGAGTCGATAGAAGCGAGCAGCTCATCGACGGATCCGTTCAGCCGCGATTGCGGGATCCGGAGTGCCATGCCCTGCGGGACGTGCTTGCTGCCCTGCCAGACGGTCGGCTGCAGCGAAGGATTGTGCTGGCCGAATTCTTTCTCACTCAGTCCGAAGGTATCGGCGAGAACGTCCACCGGCACGTAGTCATCAAGCGTGAACTCGGTGTACTCCAGCGGCGCTTCCGGCGTTACGCCGGGAAAATACTTGTCCGCGTTCAGGTCG
>CAZFVT010000100.1:0-9643 GCA_964522355.1 uncultured Woeseiaceae bacterium
AAGGTCTGCCGCAACCCGATGCCGATACCGAGGCCCACAGCCGGCTGGTGCTTGAGTATCTGAAGCGGCAAATCGACCTGTCCGCCGGCGCGATCACCTTCGGCGAGTATATGCATCACGCACTCTACGCCCCGGATCTGGGTTACTACACGTCGGGCTCGGCAAAGTTCGGTGAGGGTGGAGACTTCGTGACTGCTCCGGAAATTTCGCCCTTGTTTGCCCGCGTGCTCGCTCGTCAGTGTCTGCCGGTACTGGCGTGCGGGAACGACGAAGCAATTCTCGAGTTCGGGGCCGGCAGCGGTATCCTGGCTGCGCAGCTGCTTGAGAGGCTCGCAGAGTTCGACGCATTGCCGGCGCGCTACCAGATTCTCGAGGTCTCCGCGGAGCTGCGTGCCCGCCAGCGGGAGACGCTACGACGTCAAGTACCCCGGCTGCTCGAGCGCGTGCAGTGGCTCGACGAACTGCCGCGTCGATTTCGGGGTGTTGTCGTTGCCAACGAAGTTGCCGACGCGTTGCCGCTCGAGCGCTTCCGAATCGTCGATGGCGGTGTAGAACAGCAGTTCGTGATTGTAGATAGCGGCAGCCTGTCGAGCGTATGGCGATCCGCTCAGCCGACGCTCAGGAACGCGGTATCCGAATTGGGGGTCGAGCTGGCGGCCGGTTTCGAGGGAGATATCAATCTCAGCCTGAAGCCCTGGGTAAGCTCGCTGCTCGATTCGCTCGATTCAGGCCTCGTGCTGCTTTTTGATTACGGCCTGAGCCGGAAGGAGTACTACGCACAGGACCGCAGCGGTGGCTGGTTGCAGTGTCACTTCCGACACCGCGCACATAGCGATCCACTGGTTTTGCCGGGTGCCCAGGACATCACCGGCTGGGTCGACTTCACGGCCGTCGCGGAAGCGGCCACGGCGGCAGGGGCGGCCGTGGCGGGCTACGTTACGCAGACCATGTTTCTGCTGCATGGCGGCGTCGATGCCGAATTCGCCGCGCTGACCGAGCAGCATCCGGAGGTTCTGCACGCACTCGCAGGCCAGCTGAAGATTCTGACCCTCCCGGCGGAGATGGGTGAGAATTTCAAATGCATTGGCTTGACCAAAGGCTCAGTCCCTGTAGTCTCCGCTCTCGCCGAGGCTGATCGATCAGCAGCGCTTTAGGGAAGGCGGGACATCTGCGTGTATTTATGGTGAGCGTTCAGACATGAGCTGGGTTCAGGTCGTTGTGCTGGCGGTCGTCCAGGGCCTGACGGAGTTCCTGCCGGTGTCGAGTTCCGGGCACCTGGTCCTCGTGCCCAATGTCGCTGGTTGGGCCGATCAGGGGCTGGTCTTCGATGTGGCGGTGCACTTTGGTTCTCTGCTCGCCGTCGCCCTCTACTTTCGCGAGGACCTGCTCGGCCTGGTCCGTGGTGGATTTGAACTCATTACGCCCGGGCCTCGCAGTCCGCGGGCGACACTCGCGCTGGGCGTCGGGTTGGCGACCATACCCGCCGCCGCCGCCGGTCTACTCTTCGTCGACTTGATCGAAGAGCATCTCAGGAGCCCGCTTGTAGTCGTAGCCACCCTGTCTTTTTGGGGCGTGGCCATGGCGCTGGCTGATCTCTTCTGTCCTCGCGAGCGGACCATCGCGGACATCACGGTGAAAACGGCATTCCTGATCGGCTGCGCTCAGGCACTGGCGCTGGTTCCCGGCACCTCGAGATCGGGTATTACCATCACCGCTGGTCGGGCGCTTGGATTGCAGCGGCAGGACGCGGCGCGTTTCTCGTTCCTGCTGTCGGCGCCGATCATCCTGATGGCGACAGCCTACGAAACGCTCAAGCTGCTGCTGGCTGACGCAGATATCAACTGGGGGCAACTCGGTCTCGGTATCGGCGTCTCAGCGCTGGTTGCCTACGTTTGCATCGACCTGATGATGCGTTTTGTCGGTCGCATCGGCCTCGTACCCTTCGCGGTTTACCGGCTGGTGTTGGCCGCCGTGATCGTCTGGCTCGTCGTCTAGCCGCCGTCGAACGCCTGCCTGAACGACTCGATGGCCCGGGTGCGGGCGCGGCGAATGGCCTCGCCGATCTTGCGGCCATCATCTTCCCCCGCGGCGAGCGCTGAAAAATCCACCTCTTTCGCCGACGCGAACGCGCCGCGCAGGAGTTCGCTTTGCGGATAGTCGCGCTCCTCAAAGCCGGTTCGCCCGCGTGCGTCGGCCTCGCAAGCGATAAGGAATTTCTCGAAGCGCTCGGGCCGTCGGAACGCGTCGCTGCGCTCGAGGACCTTCAGCACCGTGCTCGCGTTGAGCTCCAGCGCCCGGTGGCAGTGTGTATGGAACTCGGCGACGAGCAAGGCCAGCTCGCGGCAGGCAACGGGTACCGGCAGCCTGCCGGCCAGTTTCTTGATGAGTTTCAACGAACGCTTCTCGTGACCATGATGCGAGGGCAGCGTCTCTTTAGGCGTCGTCGCCTTGCCCAGATCATGCACCAGAGCGGCGAAACGCACATCGAGATCACCGGACAGCCGCGTGGCCTGCTCCAGAACCATCAGAGTGTGAACGCCGGTATCGATTTCCGGGTGCCAGCGGGGCGGCTGCGGAACACCGAACAGTGCATCGATTTCCGGGAAGACAACCTTCAGCGCGCCACAGCTTCGCAGCACTTCAAAAAAGACCTGCGGCTGCTCCTCCAGCAGGGCGCGTTCCGTTTCCTTCCAGACCCGGTCAGGAACCAGGGCGTCCGCTTCGCCGTGGACCACCATCTCCTGCATCAGCTCGAGGGTCTCTGTCGCCACTTCGAAACTAAGCGGCGCAAATCGGCACGCGAACCGCGCGGCCCTGAGAATGCGTACCGGGTCCTCGCGAAAGGCGTCTGACACGTGGCGAAGTTTGCGCTGTTCAAGGTCCCGGGCGCCCTTGAAGGGGTCAATGAGCTCGCCGTTGTCACTCCGCGCCATAGCGTTGATCGTGAGGTCGCGGCGGGAGAGGTCGTCCTCGAGCGTGACCTCCGTTGAGGTGTCGAAGGAGAAGCCGTGATAACCGGGCGCCGTCTTCCTTTCCGTTCTCGCGAGCGCGTATTCCTCGCCCGTTTCCGGATGCAGAAATACCGGGAAGTCCTTGCCGACCTGGCGAAAGCCCCGTTTGAGCATCTCGTCACGGGTCGCGCCGACCACGCACCAGTCACGCTCCCGGACCGGGATGCCGAGCATTTCGTCGCGGACGGCGCCGCCTACCAGGTAGGTCTGCATCGGCGCATAGTATCAATGCTTGTGAGAAGCGTCCTCCGCGAGAACGCGTTACCGCGCTAGAATCCGTCGCATGTGGAAACGTTCCCTCATAGCGCTGCTGGCGCTCTCCGCGTTAATCGCTGCACTACAGCTCGGCGGCTGCTACTACATGCAGGCCGTCAACGGACAGCTGGAGCTGCTGCGGAAACGCGAGCCCATTACCGAGGTGCTGGCAGATGACGCGTTGCCTGAAGACGTTCGTCAAAAGCTCGACCTGGTTCTTGAGGCCCGACAGTTTTCCGTCGACGAGCTGCAGCTGCCCGACAACGGCAGCTACCGAAGCTATGCAGATCTGAATCGCGACTTCGTCGTCTGGAACGTGTTCGCGGCACCGGAGTTCTCGCTGACGCCCAAGACCTGGTGTTTCCCCGTGGTTGGCTGCGTGGCCTATCGTGGCTATTTCGCCGAGGCGTCGGCGCGGGGACTGGCCGATCAGCTCGCAGGCGAGGGCTACGACGTCCATGTCGGTGGCGTCCCTGCCTATTCCACGTTGGGTCGATTCGATGATCCGGTGCTGAATACCATGGTCCGCTGGTCCGACGTCGATCTGGTAACGACGGTTTTTCACGAGCTGGCTCACCAGCGGCTTTTCGTCAAAGGCGACACGGCGTTTAACGAAGCCTACGCAACGGCCGTTGCCGAGGCGGGCCTTGAGCGCTGGCTGAACGCCCGCGGAGACTCGGACACCCTGGAGCGCTACTTCCGTCGCGATGCATTTCGGCGGGAGCTTACGATCGTTGCCGACCGGGCACGCCAGGATCTTGAACGTCTTTACGCCTCATCGCTTGACGAGACGACAATGCGAGCGAGGAAAGAAGAGCGGCTCTCGCAGCTGGCTGACGAGGCCAACCGTCGCGCCCGTGAGCTGGGCTACGAGAATGCCGGATGGCTGGGGCGCCCGGTCAATAACGCGCGCCTGGCATCCGTGTCGCTGTACCGCGGCTACCTGCCGCAGTTCAGAGCCATCCTGGCTGACTGCGACGCTGAGCTGGATTGTTTCTATGCGGAAGCCGATCGCCTGGCCGCTCTTGATATCGAGGAACGGTCTGCCGCCCTGGGGGCGCAGGCGGCGACCGTGGCTGACTAGTCGGACAGCACCGTTTCAGAGCCAGACGAGCGAATCTCCGGCAAACGGTCTGACAATCGGCCGGGCGTGCCGGTCAGGCGCCATTCAAAAATGATATCGGCGGTTAACACGCGCCTGACGTAATCCCGGGTTTCCCGGAACGGAATAGTCTCGACCCAAATGCGCGCGTCGACATCGCCGGAATCCGGCAGCCATCGTGATACCCGCGAAGGACCCGCGTTGTAAGCCGCCGTCGCCACCGCCGGATGCCCGTCAAAGCGGTTCTTCATTTTTGCGAGGTAGCTGGATCCCAGCCTGATGTTGCTCTCGGGGTCGGTCAGGGTCGCGATGCCCTGATAGGGCATTTTGAGTTCGCCCGCTGTCCTTCGACCCGTCGCCGGCATCAGCTGCATGAGCCCTATCGCGCCGGCGCTGGAACGAATGTCTCTCATGAACAGGCTTTCGCTTCTCGCCACACCGTAAGCCCAGCTTACCGGGATGTCTGCGCCCTTCGCCGACGCTTCGAACAGTTCGTAATGCGGCAACGGGTATCTTGTTTCAAGGCTGTCGAACTGCCCGGTGCGGGCCGCCAGTGAAATGGCTCGGGAAGGCCAGTTCCAGCGTTGGGCGAGCAGCACGGCCTGCACCTTGTCTTCAGGCGGCAGGTCACGCGTTGCCTCATCCCATTCGGATCGCGCGCGACCATCGAGGCCGGTGCGGAAAAGCTCTGCAGCACGTTGTAACTTCGGGTCCATGGCAAGCCGCGCCAGCACATCTTCGTCCGCGCGGATGTCGTCGGTCTCCATGGCGTATTCGACGCCAACGGCATCAGCTGCGAGGAAGCCGTAGTAATCTCGTTCCCTGGCGAGCTGGCCGTATGTCAGCATGGCTTCTGCGGGGCGGCCTGTCCTGTCCAGCGCGACCGCTCGCCAGTATCGCCATTCCGGTTCACGTGCCGACTGACCCTGCAGGCTGTCAAGAGCGTTGAGCACGCCGGTCCAGTCGCCCTGACCCAGGGAAACCCGCGCCTGCCAGGCCAGGACTTCGTCATCGACGGCATCTGCAGGCAGGGTGTCCAGCAGCGCATCAAGGTCGTCGATCTGCCGACGAACGCTCCACAGAGCAACGCTGTGCGAAATGCTTCGGTGCAGTGCTTTGTTGAATTCGAAGACTGCAGAGAGACGTTGCCATTCCCGCCAGGCGAGCGCCGGCTCCCGCACCGCCAGACGTGCGGCTGCATAGCCAAGCTGCTCGCGGTAGACCGGGCTGTCGAGGCTGACGCTTGCCTCGGCAAGAAAGGCCGACGGTCGGTTGCCGGCTCGCATCCAGCGATTGGCTTCCGCAACGTAGCTGTCATCGAGCGAACGACCTATGTATCGCGCGAGGGAAAACTCGCGGGCGGCGACGGCCAGCGAGTATCGCTCTTCCAGGAGAGTGTCCGTCATCCAGCCCTCGCGACGCATGCGGGCGAACACGGGATCGCAGGCTTTGACCTGGCTGGTACCCGTTAACCAAAGCTGCTCGGACAGTTTTCTTGCCTGCTCGGACCTTTGCGTAGCCGCAAGGGATTTCGCCGCATAACAGTCAAGCAGCGCATCGCCAAGATTGGCGTAGTTGGCTTCGTAGATGTCGAGATAGGCGTCGTGCTTCCCGCGAACCGCCAGCTGTTTCGCATACCGGTAGCGAATGTCGCGGCCTGGTCGAAGGTCACCGTGTCTGGACAGGAAAGCCATCAGCCGGTCCGAATCGGCTTTTCCGGCACGCAGGCGGGCTCGCAGATAGGCGGCTTCCAGGTCTGCCCACAACACGTAGTCGCGGAGCAGCGCTTCCCGCTCGGCTACCGCCGACCATTCACCGCGCTCGGCGAGCGGATAAGCCTCTATAAAGGCTTCGCGCTGGGCCAGCAGCCTGGACGTGTCCGCTAACGCCGGACTGACGAACAACCCTGCACCGAGCATCAGTAATACAAGGACGAGGCTCGGAGTTCGGGGCATGGTCAGTCCTTCGATTGGGAGAACATTTACGATACGACGCCGGCGCCGCTCCCGCAAACCGAAGAATCCACACTTCGAGACAAAAAAAAGCCCGGCCATCGGGCCGGGCTTGGTTGTCTGTCAGGTCGCTGCTTAGCGAACCTGCAGCATCAGAGCTCTGTCGCCACGTCGGACCAACAGGAACAGGATGTTGCTGCTGCCGCCGATTTCGCGAAGCTGGCCCAGGTTCTGCACGGGACGGCGATTGACCTGGGTAATTATGTCGCCTTCGCGGAGGCCTCGCTGCGCGGCCGGAGAGCCCGCTTCGACAGCCGCGACTTCGACACCGCCTCCAGAGTTTGCTGACACTGCGGCGAACTCGGCCCCCGTCAGACCGGGATGAATATCGCTGCCGCTGGAGCTGGCGGCCTGCTGAAGTCCCAACGTCGCTGTGAAGACGCGATTGTCGCCGCCACGCACGACTTCGATCTCTACGTCCTCGCCGGAGCCCTTTAGACCGATGGCATTTGCCAGCTCACGGCTGTTGTCGATGCGATCGTCATTGACGCGAATGATGATGTCTTCAACCTGGATACCCGCGGCTTCGGCCGCTGATCCTGGCTCAATCGCTGACACGAGTGCGCCGCTCTCGACTTCGGCACCCAGCGCGCTCGCGCTCTCCGCATCGATCGTCTGGATGGAGACGCCCAGCAGGCCGCGGCGAACCTCACCAAAATCCAGGATCTGGCGCATGATGGACCCGGCCAGTTCCGAGGGAACGGCAAAACCGATCCCGACGTTGCCGCCCGTTCGGCTGATGATCGCCGAGTTGATGCCAATCAGCTCGCCGCGAAGATTGACCAGCGCGCCGCCAGAGTTGCCCGGGTTAATGGATGCGTCAGTCTGAATGAAGTCTTCGTAGCCGTTCCGGCTGATGCCGGTCCTGCCAACCGCGCTGACAATGCCGGAAGTCACGGTGTGACCGAGGCCAAACGGGTTGCCGATGGCAATAACGTAGTCGCCGACGAGCATATCGTCCGACTCGCCGAAGGGGATTTCGACCAGGTTTTCCGGATCAACGCGGATGACGGCGATGTCGGTTGCCGGGTCGGAGCCTACAATCTCGGCCTCAAGCGTCTCCTCATTCAGGAGCGTGATCAGGATCTGGTCGGCGCCCTCAACGACGTGATGGTTGGTGAGGATGTAACCCTGCTCCGCATCGACAATAACGCCGGACCCGGCACTTTGGACTTCTCGTGAGTTGCGCTGGCCGTCGGGCAAGCCAAAGAAGCGACGGAACATCTCGTCGGTGTAGGGAGACCTCGCGGCCACGGTCTGGCTGACGCGGATGTTGACGACAGCCGGCGCGACCCGTTCGACGATGGGCGCCAGGCTGGGGAGTGGCTCAGCCACGCGTTCGTTGGACACGGCGGCAACGGCGCCTGCCGCAAGGATCAGAAGGAGGGCGCCCGGGAGCAGGCGAATTCGATTGATCATCTTGTATACGTCCTCTTTATAACTTCAGGGTCCATGGCGCCGGAAGGTAATCCGCCGAGCCGGCAAGGTGATTACCCGAATTGCGCGGGTATTACATCCGGGACCCTGTCGAGCGTTGCAAAGTTCCTTAAACAAAAATCGCGCCGGCCGGTCCCCGCGGGTGCGGCTGCTCGGCCGGCGCGTATCGTCGCAGCGCCGGGGTCGGGCCTTTTGATTCAGGCCTATCCCGTTCAGGCTGCCTCGATCGAGATTCGCCGCGCCTGCACTTCCGGCTGCTTGGGAATCGAAATCTCGAGGATGCCGTTTACGCTTCTTGCCTTGATGTTCTCGGCGTCGGTTGTTTCCGGCAGGGAGAATCGGCGAAAGAACTTGCCCGTGCTGCGCTCAAATCGGCGCAGGCCGTCGGCATTCTCGCTGGCTTCGCGCTGCCGCTCACCGGATATGCTCAAAGAGCCGTTTTCCATACGTACGTCGATATCTTCTATCTTTACGCCCGGCAGGTCGGCACGCAGCACAAAGCCGTCTTTTTCCTCGACGACGTCGACCGCGGGCATCCAGTCGAACACGCCTTGCTCGCCGTCAGCGATACGTCCAAAGCGGCGCTCCGCCAGCTGGTCCAGGTCGCGATGCAGGAGATTTACAAGGCTCCAGGGTTCAAATCGTGTCACGTTCATCGTTCCAATCCTTTTCATGTGGTTCGTTCGGGCCGATATCGGCCACTGTTGAAGGACTAGATAGGGGCCGCGTGAACGCCTTTCAAGTATCCGGAATATGGGTCCAAATACGCATATAAGGGCGATTTGACAGTGATGGCTCAGACGTGGCCCAAGTCACAATATCTTGTGTTTTGCCGGTGACACGAAACTGTCATGAAAAAAATAAATTTTCTAAGGTTGTTTATTTCAATAATTCAATAAACAATTGATTTTATTTATTAAAAAGGTAGTCGCGAATATCGCGGCATAGCTTGACAGCGCTGGCCTGCCGGCATAATCTACTACCCAAGCAGACACAACATCTTGTGTCTGTTCTGGCAGTAACCTGAGTCTTTTGAAGCACTCGTGACGGTTTTTCGTGGACGTGACGAGGGGGGCATTTTTCGCTCTAAATTCGGCTCGGTGGCTGCTGCAGGTCGCTTGGGATCTGCAGATAGCAGAAGTGGGGGCCGGCTGGGCCGGCAATATATTGGGCGTTCAACGATAGGGATTAAATCACCGGTTGTTCTGTTTGCTACGGGTGGCGAGCAGACATCGACAGGTCTCTATTCGCTGCGCGCCGTCGTCAAGAACAATTGAATAAACGGGGAGATGGTGGAGCAATGAAGTCCGCTGTTAGCTTGGAAGCACGAAAAACCGCAGACGATGAATTTCAGCCTGCGTCACTGGATATATGGAGTTCCAAATACCGCCTGCTGGCGAAGAACGGAGCGGTTGTCGATCAGACGATCGATGATACCTACAGCAGGGTTGCTCGCGCGCTGGCCGATGTAGAGAAGGAAGGGGATCGCGAGCGCTTCTTTGAAGAATTCGTCTGGGCGCTGCGACACGGAGCCATTCCGGCAGGTCGCATCATGTCCAACGCCGGCGCTCACGAGCACAAGCCGGCGACGTCGACCATCAACTGCACCGTGTCGGGTACGGTGGGTGATTCGATGGACGACATCCTTAATAAGGTCCACGAGGCCGGGCTGACGTTGAAGGCCGGCTGCGGGATCGGCTATGAGTTTTCGACCTTGCGGCCCAAAGGTGCGTACGTAACGGGCGCCGGAGCATACACGTCCGGCCCACTGTCCTTCATGGATATCTACGATCGCATGTGTTTCACGGTTTCGTCGGCCGGCGGTC
>CAZFVT010000101.1:0-9613 GCA_964522355.1 uncultured Woeseiaceae bacterium
AGAACCCAAGGACCCCGATGACAGCACCCTGTTCGACATTTACCGAGCATTTGCGACCGAGGCTGAAGCAGAGGCAATGCGCAGCCGCTACGCCGAGGGCATTGCCTGGGGAGAGATGAAGCAGCACCTGTTCGAGTACATAAACGAGCAGATCAAACCGGCCCGTGAAGATTACAACCGGCTGATCGACGATCCCGCTATCGTCGAGGCCGCTCTGCGCAAAGGCGCCGAGCGCGCGCGGGAACTGTCAGCGCCGTTCCTGGATGAAATACGCCGGGCCATCGGCCTGAGGTCGCTGGGCTAGCCCGGCGGCTCCCGCACCGCGCTCCCGACCCTGGAGGATACGACGTCACCATGCAGCGAACCGTCAATCGTTCCACCCCGGAGGACTGGCCGGAACTGCCATTCGATGAATGGTCTGACACGGCGGCAACCTTGCATCTCTGGACCCAGATCATCGGCAAGATTCGCCTGAGCCAGACTCCCTGGATGAATCACTCATGGCACGTACCGTTGTACGTGACGGCTCGCGGCCTCACGACCGGTCCGATCCCCTTCGGCGCACGAACCGTCGACCTGAAGTTCGACTTCATTGATCAGCGGCTGCTGGTGGATGCCAACGACGGGCGTCGGACCAGCGTGCACCTCAAGCCGAGAAGCGTGGCGGAGTTTTATGCGGCCGTGACGGCTGCAATGGCCGAGGTGGGGTTCGAATTTCAGATCCACAAGGTCCCTTCGGAGATTGCCGACGCCGTTCCGTTCGACGAAGACCATGACCACGATGCCTATGACGCAGGCTACGCCTCACGATTCTGGCAGGCGCTGGTGCAGGTAGATCGGGTCTTCAAGGAGTTTCGATCCCGCTTTATCGGCAAGGCCAGCCCGGTACATTTTTTCTGGGGCAGTTTCGACCTGGCGGTAACGCGTTTCTCCGGCGCTGAGGCCCCGGCGCATCCCGGCGGCGTGCCGAATTTTCCGGACTGGGTAGCGCGTGAAGCCTACTCGCATGCCGTGAGCAGCGCCGGATTCTGGCCTGGCGGCGGTGGCGTGGACTTTGCTGCTTTTTACTCTTATGCCTATCCGGCGCCTGAAGGTTTCTCTGGCCAGCCGGTATCACCGTCCTCGGCCTACTGGTCCGACGATCTCGGGGAGTTTCTGCTGCCTTACGACGACGTGCGAAAGTCCCGCTCTCCGGACGAAACGCTACTCGATTTCCTGGAGTCGACCTACGTTGCCGCCCACGAGGGGAGCGACTGGAACCGTGACGAACTGGAACGCGAATTCGGGCCCGGGAACGGCTAGTCCGTCGTCGCCGGCTGTGCTGCGGAGCCTCGGGCCGATCGTTGCGACGGCCATCGTGGTGCTCTTCCTGCTGGTCAGCGCGATCCCCCTGATGCACTGGTTTACCGAGGAAGGGCGACAGTCGAACCTCGAAGAGAACCGGGACCTGTGGGCGAACCTGGAGATAGCCTCCTATCGGCTGAAGCTTGAATACCGCCTGCCGGGTCAGGGCAGCACAACAACAACCGAGATTGTGGTTCGCGATGCTGAGGCATTGCCGGCCTTCGAGGGAGTCTCGGCGCCGCCTGTTGACAGCGTCGAGGCCCTGTTCGATTTCCTTGATGAGGTCATTCGCTCTGCACCCGACTCTTTGCTCATTGATTACGACGAGGCTTACGGCTTTCCGCGATCCGTGTCCGTTGATCCGGAATCGGGTTTGTCAGGTGATGAAACGATTCTGACCGTCATTGGGTTCGATCCGCGGACCAATCCTCCACCAGGCGAAGCGCCTTGACGCTCCGTACGGGCCTGTTCGATCTCGACGGTACCCTGACCGACCCGGAGCTCGGCATTACCAACTGCATCGCATTCGCGCTGCGAGAGCTCGGTGCGCCGGTGCCTCCGCAGGCGGAGCTGCGCGGCTGGATCGGCGCGCCGCTACAGGCGACCTTTGCCGATTTCCTGGGGTCCGATTCGCTCTCTGAGGATGCGCTGGCACTCTATCGGAGCCGGTTTATCGACACCGGCCTGTTCGAGAACACGCCATACGCAGGCATACATGAGACCCTTGCCGCACTGCGGCCGACGTTTGAGTCTTTCCTGGTCGTGACCTCGAAACCCACCGTGTTTGCCCGGCGAATCATCGAGCATTTTGATCTCGACAGGTTTTTTGATGAGGTTTACGGCAGCGAACTGGATGGCCGCTTTACGAATAAGGTCGACCTGATGGGGCATGTTATAGAGACCCGGCAACTGCAGCCGCCGTCGGCGGTCATGGTCGGCGACCGGCGCTTCGACGTTCAGGCGGCACGCCAACACGGAGTCCGCGCGGTCGGTGTCCTCTGGGGTTTCGGCGATCGCGAGGAACTGGAAACGGCTGGCGCGGACGCGATCTGCAAGACGGTGACAGACCTGCCGGCAACCATCGCCGGCCTTGCTGACTGACCCCGTGCGCGCCGTCATCCTCGACATCGACGGTACCTTGCTCGAATCTGCCGAGGACGACGATCGCCTGTACCGAGAATCGGTGGTGGCAGCGCTCGGCCCGGTTCGCTTGCGGGCCGACCTCGGCGACTACAGCCGGGTGACCGATACCGGCATTCTGGAGCAGATTGCGGCCGACAACGGAATCCGGTTCGACGCCGGCATGCTGACTGAGGTCCGGCAGGTTTTTCTCGAGCGCATGCGCGAGCACATCGACCGCACTGGCCCCTTTGAAGCGGTTCCGGGCGCTGTCGATTTCCTTGGGCGCCTGCGAGCGTCGCCCCTGGTCTCAGTGGCTATTGCTACGGGCGGTTGGCGAGCGACGGCTCGCCTGAAGCTTGATAGCGCCGGACTCGCCGTCGGCCACTTGCCGCTGGCTTCCTCGGATGACGCGACAGCCCGGGCTGACATCATGCGCATTGCGTTAGACTCGCTCGACGGCGCGTTTGAGACGATCACCTATGTCGGTGACGGCGCCTGGGACCGGTCGGCGAGTGCCGAACTGGGATGGCATTTTCAGCCGGTTGGCGCCGGGATCGGCGGCATCGCAAGTTACGATGAGCTATCAAGCCTGTCGCACTGGTCCTGGCTGTATGAGGATCGAGGGGTGGCCTGAGAGGTCGGCAGAGCCGATCGCAGCGGCCAAAGAACAACACGGCAGGACCACCTGCCGAGGATTGCACATGGCATTCATGACCCGAGAGAAGGGGCCGCTACCGCCCGTTATCCTGCTCACCTTCATCGTTGTGCAGATCGTTCTGCATTTTCAGCTGCCGGTCGCAATCGTTATTGAAAGGCCATGGAGCTGGGCGGGGATTGGTTTCATCCTGACGGGTGTTGCGATCATAGCCAGTCCGGCACTGTCGTTTCGGCGCAGCGAGACGACCATCATCCCCTTCAAGGAGTCAACCTCGCTGGTCGTCTCGGGCATGTTCCGCATTACGCGAAACCCGATGTATCTTGGCATGGTGACGATATTGACCGGAGTTGCCGTAATCAGCGGTAGCCTGAGCACCTTCTTAATGCCAGTTCTATTTGTGCCGGTCTTGAACCGCCGGGTCATTCGTCATGAGGAAGTGATGCTGATGGATGCTTTTGGCGACGAGTATCGCGATTACATGCAGCAGGTGCGACGATGGCTGTGACCCTGAGACCGGCGACACCTGACGATGCGGACGGACTGCGCGGGCTGTTGCCGCGCCTGGCTGAGTTTGATCTGCCGCCCGCCCGGGACGCCCGGGATCTCTGGAAGCACGATCTGAAGTTGCTGGAGCAATGGCTCGTCGAGCAGCAGGCGGATTGCCGCGTGCACGTTGCTGTCGACCAGAGTGGACAGGTTTGCGGCCTGGCCATTGTTACCCTGCGACCCGAGCTTCTGAGTCTCGCACCGAGCGCACATCTCGAAGCACTCGCCGTTGCCTCCGGTTTCGAGGGGCAGGGATTGGGCGGTCGTCTGCTCGAGGCGGCCGAAAAGGACGCGCGGGAGCAGGGTGCCGAGTCGATCACGCTGCACGTATTCGCTGTGAACTCCCGCGCGCGAGCACTTTATGAAAAAGCCGGTTTTGAGGGCGAACTCATGCGTTACATCAAGCCGCTTCCCGAGGGCGGCGAATCGTGACGTCGAGCGGCCGCTTCAGCGGTAAACGCGTTTTGATTACCGGAGGATCTCGGGGCATTGGTCGTGCCTGCGCGCTGGCCTATGCCGCTGAAGGTGCAACGCTCGCCCTTGTCTACCGGGGCGATGAAGCAGCTGCCCTGGCTACGCAGGCGTCGCTCGACGGTGAGGGTCACAGCGTAGTGCAGGCGGACGTCGGCAATCCCGCCGAAGCCGCCTCGGCCGTCGCCGAAGCTGCCGACAGACTCGGCGGGCTCGATATCCTGGTCAACAACGCCGGTACCTTTACCTATCACCCGCTGGCCAGCACGGAGTTCGACCGCTGGGTGGCCGACTGGAACGACACGCTGGCTACCAATCTGCTGGGACCCGCCTACCTCTGCCATGCCGCGGCGCGGCTGATGATTCCCCAGGGCAGCGGCAAGATCATCTGCGTATCTTCACGGGGTGCGTTTCGCGGCGAGCCGGACGCACCGGCCTATGGCGCCAGCAAGGCCGGTCTCAACGCCATGAGCCAGTCGCTGGCCGTCGCGCTGGCGCCGCACGGTATTTTCGTGGCCGTCGTCGCACCCGGATTCATCGAGACCGACATGGCGGCTGAGTCTCTGGCCGGGCCGGGCGGTGAGGCGATTCGCCGGCAGAGCCCCCTGGGCCGCGTGGGTCGCCCTGACGAGGTTGCCAACGCGGTGCTGATGCTGTCGGCCGACGGCATCGACTTTGCGACCGGCGCGATTGTGGACGTGAACGGTGCGTCCTACCTGCGGTCCTGACGCCCGGGACCTCAATGACGACCGTGCATACGTTTTTTGAATCTGCAGGAAGCCTGAGGCATTCGATGATGCTTCACGGCGCCACGTCGGTGGCAAACGGTGACCTGCGTTGAGTACCCCCGTTCTCGGCGTGTTCTTCGCCCTGGCGGTCATCGTCGCTATCTATTTCCTGTTCGTCCTGCCCGGCGAACGGCGTTATCACGAGACCAAGCTGCGACTGGTTCAGGAGGAGATCGAGCGGCGACAGAAGGCGAGGAGCGAACGACAGTCACAGGCCGACGACGGCGATGATCGTCCGGACCCGACTTGAACATGCCCGGACGAGTCCGCTAGGTGTCCGGCAAAAGTCCGCCAGTTTCGGGTATCCCGTTGGCCACGACGGAACGCTTGACCGTTCACCGCCTGGAGCTGTCAGACGCGCAGTTCATCTGTCGCCTCCTCAATGAGCCCGATTTCATTCAGTTCATCGGTGACAAGGGCGTCCGCAATCTCCAGGACGCCGGCACCTATCTCGAGGAGGGGCCGCTGGCGGATTACGTCGATCGGGGCTATGGCGCTTACCTGGTAAGGCAGCGTGACACCGGCGAGCCGATCGGGCTCTGCGGTTTCTACCAGCGCAGCAATCTCGACTGCCCGGACCTGGGCTTTGCTTTCAGCCGACCGTTCTGGGGGCAGGGCTACGCGCTCGAGGCCGCCCGGGCGCTGCTTGACTACGCACGGGATACCCTGGAGCTGTCCTGTCTCGCGGCGCTGGCTGGGGTCGAAAACCGGCGCTCTGTCCGCCTGATCGAGGCTCTCGGCTTTACATCGGTTGGCTACTTCAAACTGCCCGACGAGGATGAAGTGCTCCGACTCTACAGACTCCGGTTTTGAGGTCTGCTGACGCTTGCGTCTTCTGCTAGTCTCACGGACCCAGCAGCAGCGAGCCGTTACATGTCTGATCTTACCTGGCAGGAATTCGAGCGTGTGGAACTGAGAGTCGGTACGGTGGTGGCAGCTGAGCCCTTTCCCGAGGCCAGGAAGCCGGCCATCAAACTCGTCATCGATTTTGGTGAAGCGCTGGGGACGCGCAAGTCTTCGGCGCAAATCACCGATCACTACGAACCCGATGCGCTGATTGGCAAGCAGGTTGCGGCAGTGATCAATTTTCCCCGCAAGCAGATCGGCCCGTTTATGTCCGAGTGCCTGGTGACCGGTTTCATCCAGGCCGACGGCAGCGTCATCCTCGCGGTGCCGGATAAGCCGGCTGAAAACGGCAGTCGACTGGCCTGATCGCCGACGATGGGTCATTACTCCGCAACCGTGTGCTGGGAACTTGGCGACGGCGATTTCCGGGCCAACCGCTATTCGAGAGGGCATCGCTGGGAGTTTGACGGTGGTATTGCAGTGACGGCGTCATCGTCACCGCAGATCGTGCCGCTGCCGCATTCGCTCGAGGAAGCGGTTGATCCGGAAGAGGCATTTGTTGCCTCGCTCTCAAGCTGCCACATGCTCTTCTTCCTGTCCCTGGCCGCCGCGGACGGCATCGTCGTCAGCCGATACCGGGATGAGGCATCAGGCATTCTCGGCAAGCTGCCCGACGGCCGCCTTGCAATTACAGAGGTTACCCTGCGGCCGACCGCCGACTACCTGGGAGACGCGCCCCCGGTCGCAGAGCTGGAACGTCTGCATCACCTGGCGCATGAGAAGTGTTTCATCGCCAATTCGGTCCGCACAGAGATTCAGGTCGACCTCGTAAGCTGAGCTCTGAAACGGCACGCTGGCGGCTGATATATACTGATCGCGCAGCGGTGACTCGCTGCATCGACCGACGCAGAACGCCCGAAAAGAGGCCCGGATAATGTACGAAGAAATCAACCATCCCTGTGTGCAGCACAAGCTCGCTCTCATTCGCAACAAGGAAACCGGGCACAAGCGTTTCCGTGAGCTCGCGACAGAGATCACGATGTTTGTCTGCTATGAAGCGCTGAAAGAGGTGGCCACCGAGGAGGTAAGCGTCGAGACGCCGATCGAGACGACCCAATGCCGTCAGATTGCGGAGGACATCGTGGTCGTACCCATTCTGCGGGCCGGTGTCGGCATGCTGGAGGGCATTCTTGAGCTGGTGCCGACGGCCCGGGTCGGGTTTCTCGGTATGTATCGCAATGAGGAAACGGCGGAGCCCGTGCCGTACTACGAAAAACTGCCCACGCAAACCCCGGGCGCTCTCAACATCATCATCGACCCCATGCTGGCCACCGGCGGCTCAACCATTGCCGCGATCAGCGAGGTGAAGAAGGCCGGCGCCAGCAATATTGTCGTGGTCTGCATCGTAACCTGTCCCGAAGGGCTCGAAGCGGTCGCCGAGGCGCATCCGGACGTCAAGGTTTATGCGGCCAGCGTGGATAGCCACCTCAACGAGGCGAAGTACATCGTGCCGGGCCTCGGTGATGCCGGTGACCGGCTGTTTGGAACAACCTGAACGCAATTTATCGCCGGGCACGCCAGATTGCGGCACGGTGACGGCCTTCGAATAGGGTAATGGGGAATCAAGGCACAGTTCCTGCGAAAGGCGGTGTGAGCGAATTCCTCGCTACCATTAGTGATCCCGGCAAGCGCCGGGATTGCAGGAAGATCGCTGGCATCATGCGGGCCGCGACGGGGCGACGTGCGAAGATGTGGGGAACATCGATGGTCGGCTACGGCAGCTATGAATACCGCTATGCGAGCGGCCACGAGGGGCGCTGGTTTGAGGTTGGCTATTCGCCGAGGGCGAGGAACATCTCCATCTACATCATGCCCGGATTCGCACCGTTCAAGGCGCTCATGAGTAAACTTGGGCGTTACAAGACCGGCAAATCATGCCTGTACATTCAGAGTCTCGACGACGTCGATGTCGACGTTCTCGGCGAACTCATACATCGCTCAGTTGCCGAGATGCGCCGGCGATATCCATAGGTGGATTAACGAACAGGGGAACGATCGTATGCAAGACGCCATAAACCCGCACTTCGAAGGCAATCAGCTGGTCGTCGATAACGATGGCGACAGTGAGTCCTACGATTGTCAGTTTCTCGTTGCCGCCCTGCTGGTCTACAGCGCGAAGGCGGATGGTGTCATCACCGCCGACGAAACCGAGAGGATGCTGCAGCAGATCAGCCAGCATTTTCAGCTGCGCAGTGCGGAGTCGCTCGAGCTGCTGCGGCGGGCTATGTCAGAAATTGCGGAGACGCCGAACCTCGAGGGCATCCTCAAGGACTTGGGCGGAAACCTCAGCGAACAGGACCGCGAAGACATTGCGCTGATGATGGTTCGCGTCATCGGTGCCGACGGCAAGTCCGACGCTGCGGAGATCGAAGCCATGCGCAATGCCGCCGCCATGGTCGGCATCGAGGGCGACGCCATGCACGCGGCGTTTGACCGCTATTTCGCGGAAACCCAGGTTGGCGACTAGCCGATCAGCGTCCCGCGAGTAACGTCAGTCTCGAGGCCCTGACTAGCACGGAAAGTAACTTCCATGATTATGACCATACGCGAGTTTCTGAAGCTGGAATCGGCCGGCGGCATTATCCTGATGGTCTCGGCCTTTCTCGCGCTGGTGGTCGCGAACACGCCGCTGGCGGTCTATTACGACCTGCTGCTCGATACGCCCGGTGTCGTGCAGATCGGCGCTTTCGAAATTAAGAAGCCGCTTCTGCTATGGGTTAACGACGGACTCATGGCCGTGTTTTTCTTCATGGTCGGGCTGGAGCTAAAGCGCGAGCTGATGGAAGGAGAGCTGTCGCAACCCGGTAGCATCCTTTTGCCCGGCGTCGCCGCTTTCGGTGGCATTCTTGCGCCGGTGTCTATTTACCTGGCGCTGAACGTCGGGGAGGGCGAATACATTCAGGGATGGGCGATCCCCGCGGCCACCGACATCGCGTTCGCACTCGGACTGGTGACCTTGCTGGGCAATCGGGTCCCGGTTGGACTGAAGGTCTTCCTCGTGTCGCTGGCAATCTTTGACGACATCGGCGCGGTGGTCATTATCGCGATCTTCTACACGAGCAAGCTGTCGCTGACCGCGATCGCCATCGCCGCCGCCTGCCTCGTCGTGTTGACCGTTATGAACCGACGCGGCGTGTCGCATATCAGCGCGTATCTCTATATCGGTGTCATCATGTGGTCAGCGGTTTTGAAATCCGGCGTTCATGCGACGCTTGCTGGTGTTGCGCTGGCGATGTTCATTCCGATGCGTGACAGCAAAAATCCGGAAGAATCGCCGCTACGCACCCTGGAACATGACCTGCACCATATCGTCGCGTTTTTTATCCTGCCGGTTTTTGCATTCTGCAACGCCGGCGTGTCCTTCGCCGGTATGAGCGTCTCGCAGCTGTTCCATCCGGTGACCCTGGGGATCGCGCTTGGATTGTTCGTCGGTAAGCAAATCGGGGTGTTCGGCCTTGCCTGGGTCGCCATCAAGGCCGGTTTCGCCAGTCTGCCGACCGGCGCCAGCATGAGAGGCCTTTACGGTATTGCTGCCCTGAGCGGTATCGGTTTCACGATGAGCCTCTTCATCGGCTCACTGGCCTTTCAGTCCGGTGGTATCGATCAGGTCGTCGACGAACGCCTCGGAATCCTGGTCGGGTCGCTGCTTTCGGGGCTTCTTGGGTTTTTCGTTTTGCGCGGTCTTCCGGTAAAGGAGGACGCCGAGGACAGCGGTTGATGCCGCAATACAAAATGACCGCCTGGATTACCGGCGGCAGCTTCAAACAAGAAGGGGAGG
>CAZFVT010000102.1:0-9608 GCA_964522355.1 uncultured Woeseiaceae bacterium
TCTACATGGTTGGCACCATCGACGAGGCCGTCGAGAAAGCCAAGTCCATGCAGTAGGGCTGAAAGCGACTACATAGGTAACCAACGTGGCAACACTCGAAGTCGACATCGTTTCCGCCGAAGGCGAGATCTATAACGGCACCGCCAGCATGGTGTTCGCGCCGGCGAGCATGGGTGAGGTGGGCATCGCGCCGCGACACGCGCCGCTGATGACCACGTTGAAGCCCGGCGAAGTTCGTGTGCAGGACACCGAGGGCAAGGAGCACAGCTTCTACGTCACCGGCGGCTTGCTCGAGGTGCAGCCGCATGTGGTTATGGTGCTCGCCGATACCGCTCTCCGTGGCGACCAGCTTGACGAAGCTGCGGCGCTCGCCGCCCAGCAGCAGGCCGAAGAAAGTCTGAAGGGTGCGTCGAGCGAGACCGACCTCAGGCAGGCCCAGGCCGAACTCGCTGAAGCCCAGGCCCGCTACCGCGCCGCGCAGAAGCTCAAAGGCAAGCGCTAGACTGACTATCTGGCCGCAAGTGCCCGCGACTGATCAAAGACGGTCCGTCACGCCATGAGCGCGGCGGACCGTTTTTTTATCGGCCTGCCGGCCTGGGCCTACGCCGGCTGGCGGGGGCCATACTTCCCAACGGACCGACCGCCCCTCGAGAGCTACTCGAAGGTATTCAATACTGTCGAAGGCAACACGAGTTTCTACGCTACGCCGAGCGAGAAGTCGGTGGCCGGATGGTGCGAGCAGCTCGCCGATCGCCGCTTCCGCTTCTGCTTCAAGCTGCCGAAGAGCGTCACCCATGAACGGCGACCCAGCCTGTCGGACCTGAGGACCTTTTTCGCTCGAGTCGAACCGCTCGGCGAACACCTCGGCCCGTTCATGATTCAGCTTCCGGCAACCGTCGGCCCGGAGGAACTTCCTGATCTAACTCGCCTCGTCGAACGCCTGCCCCGCAGCCATCGTTACGTCATCGAGTTCCGCCACCGTGCACTGTTCGAGGAACCCGATCGAGTGGAGGAGTTGCTGGACGAGTTCTCGCTCGGGCGAGTCATGGTGGATTCACGACCTATCTATGAAGGCGATCGTGCCCACCCTGAGGTGCTCGACGCCCTGCACGAGAAACCTGACGTCCCCGTACTCGATACGGTCTACAACAGCCGGGCGTTCATTCGGTTGATTCTGCACCCGGATCTGACAAGCAACCCGCCCTACCTCGACTTCTGGGCGGATCGCTGCGCAAGCTACCTGGCCGAGGGCCACGAAGTCTCGATGTTGATCCACTGCCCGAACAACCAGCACTGCCCGGACCTGGCGGAAGACTTTCATGCAAGGTTGCGCGCACGCGTTGGAGCGACTGAACTGCCGGCGCTGCCATCATGGCCGGTGCCCCAGCAGACCTCGCTGATCTGAATCGAAGACGTTCGCGTCCCCAGCAGGCGTTCAGAGCTAACCGGACGGTGGGCTTTCCCGGGCGACGAGATATCTCCTCACCAGCCAACTCAACAGGTACGCAGGAAAGATCAGTGCCAACGCAACGACGCCGCTGCCGACGTTAGCAATAACCCTCAGGGACTCCGGCTCGATGCCATTAGGTCCGGCGCGATAGATTGACGCAAGTAACGCCGAGTTGTTGTGCACGTACTCGATACGCTGCGTGCCGAGCTCCTCATCGAGTACCGTTACCTGATCGATGTCCCCGTCATTGATCGTGACTTGCGATACCGGAAGTCGATAGTCCAGGTTGGCGGCGTTCATACCGGCGGCGCGGTATGCGGCCAGCGTGCTCCTGCCGTAACGCACCTCATCCGCCGAGCGATCAACGGTGGCGATGTAGAAGCGGCGCGCATCCTGCTCCGAAAACGGTGCCGTGACCGGCGGCGGCAAGCCAAAGTTGAAATAGAGCACGAGAAAGAAGAACCAGAATGCCATGGGCATCAGGCAGCCGGTCTTGGTCGCTGCAGCAGGTTTCTCCATAGGGTCTATCTCCGGCCCATTCTCCCAGTGTAACGCCGCTGCCTTGAAGCGACTCAGTCTTCCGCCTGGCGCCTGGCACGACGACGCGCCAGGTATCGCAAGGTCTGAAGGGCTACAAGCGACAGGCAAAGCGCAGCGTAAACAAACGAGGTAAACGACGGTCCATAGCTACCGGCCAGGCTTCCGCCCAGCACACTTCCCACGGCGGGCGCCCCCATTACCACCAGGCTCCACAGGCTCATCACCCGTCCGCGAAGCCGATTCTCCACGGCGAGCTGGATCTCGGTTTGCGAGCTGATCGAGACAAGGCTTGCGAACATGCCGAGCATGGCGGCGACCGCGATCCCGGCGGTGAGGGTGCTGACCGTCCCGAACAGCGCCATTGAAACGCCGACGCCCGCCGCACCTATTGCTGCCGTCAGCCGTAGTCGTTTCTGCATGAAGCGGCGGGTGAGCAACAGGCTGGCCGTAATCGCCCCGACGCCGATCGCCGACATCAATGCCGCCAGTTCGGAACTGCCACCGGCGAAGATCATGGCCGCGAAAGCGGGCATCAGCTCCAGCAGACCGCGGCCGAAGAAGTTGCTGACCCCGGTCAGGAGGATCAGCTGGAAGATCAATGGATGCGTCCCCGTATAGCGAATGCCTTCGGCAAGCTGCCCGAAGTAATCAGCCGGCCCGCTGGTATCGGGGGCCTTTGGCTGAATGTGAATCAGCAGCAACGCGAATATCACCGGCACATAGGTAATGGCATTGACCAGGTAAGCGAATCCAAGGCCGTATAGCGCCACGATTGCACCACCAAGCCCCGGGCCAATAAACCGGGAGAGGTTAAAGACCGTCGCGGTGAGCGCAGCGGCGCTCGGAAACTGCGCCTTCGTGACCAGCTCCGGAATCAGGGCAAGCCGGATCGGCGCGTAAGCGCTGTTCGCGACGCCGTGGCAAAGCGCCAGAGCGAGCAGCGATTCCGCCGACATTAGCCCGGCAAACGTCAGCGCTGCGAGGCAAAACGAGATAGCCGTCAGGATGACGTGCATCACGATCGCACCGTTGCGCGGGTTGATGCGATCGACCATCACACCAAAGAATGGCGTGAAAACGATGGTAGGCATGAACTGCGCCGAGGCCACCAGGCCGACGATCAGCGCAGACTCGGACAGCTCCCAGGCGTGCCAGCCCAGCGCCAGGCGCTGCACCCAGATGCCGAGGACCGAGAGGATGTTACCGAAGAGGTAGCGGCGAAAGTCCCTGCTTTCCAGGGCGGAATGGCTTTCTTCGGTCATCTTGTGTCGTTGCCATTGCCTGTGCGGTCGCCAGCCGGCAACGATACAGGGTATCGGTCGGCCGCGCAGTAGGGCCTCCTGGCGATGTAAGTAGATTCACGAATCGCCGGTGTATGGCCGCTTTGCAAGTATGTCGATCTCGAGTGACGGGAAGTCGAGGCGCCACGACCGATGAAAAAATCCGCAATGCGATACCTGGCACTGGCCACCGTCGCCGCGACCGGCCTGGCGGTCGCCGAGGCCCGGCTGAGCGTCAATGACATCATGGTGTCGATCGTCACGCCGGCCACCAACACCCTCTGGGGGGCAGATGACCCCCAAAGTGACGCGGAGTGGCAATCCCTGGAAGAGGCGGCGGTCGCCGTTATCGCCGCGACCAGCCTCATTACCGACGGCGGAGCCGGTCCTTCCGATAAGGAGTGGGCTGCCGATCCCGGCTGGCAGGGGTATGCAGCAACGATGATGAAAGCCGCAGAAGACGCGCGCGCTGCCGCCAAGGCGCAGGATTTCGACGCGCTGATGCAGGCGATGGACGAGATTTATCCGCCCTGCGAGGAGTGCCACCAGGCCTTTCACCCGGGCTTTCAGTAGCACCAAGTCACCCCCTGTGTTGGCTGTGGTAGCGTATTCCGGTGATGAATGCGCTTGCCCGCCTGTTTCTGCTGCTCGTTTTGTGTACGTCCGCAAGGGCGTACGCGGCCGATACGGCCGTGGCGCTGATGTATCACCGCTTCGCGGACGATCGTTTTCCCAGCACGAACATAAGGCGCGAGCAGCTCGTCGCTCATCTCGATTACCTGGTCGAGAACGGCTTCAACGTCGTTGACCTGAAGCAATTCATGAGTGCCGCCACAGAGGGTACGTCACTGCCGGACAAGGCGGTTCTGCTGACCGTCGATGATGCTTTTCTGTCCGTCTACGAAGTCGCCCACCCCTTAATGCAGCAGTATGGCTTCCCCTACACCGTTTTTGTTTCCAGCGATCCGGTCGACGATGGTTTGAGCGACTACATGACCTGGGACCAGATGCGGGAGATGCAGGCCGGCGGCGCGACGTTTGCCAATCATGGTGCAAGCCACGCTTCGACCATTGACCGTTCGGACGGCGAGGGTGACTACCTTGCACGAATGGCGGAGGACGTCGAGAAAGGTATGCGACGCCTTAGGGAAGAGCTGGACCCTGTCGAAGCGGTGTTCGCCTATCCCTATGGTGAGTACAACGATTCGGTCATCGAGCGGCTGAGTGACATGGGCTATGCGGTCGCCTTTGGCCAGCAGTCCGGCGCTATCGGGCCGATGACTCTGCCACTCGCAATGCCGCGTTTCCCGATGAATGAGGCATTCGGTGACATGGACCAGTTTCCGGCCAAGATCGGCAGCCTGCCGTTGCCCGTCGCCAGCATCGATCCACCGGAGACCGAGATCATCACGCGACTGCCGCTGATCGAGGTCACCCTTGCCGCTGGCATCGATGGCCCGGGCTTTACCGGCCTGGCCTGTTTCGTTGGTGGCCAGGGCCAGGTCAGCATCGACTGGCTGGAGCATGGGCGGCGTTTTCGCGTCGGCCCGGAGAGGCCCTTCGGACTTGGGCGACACCGTGTGAACTGCACCGCGCCGGCGGGCGGCGGCCGCTTCTACTGGTATTCGCACCCCTGGTTCGTCATCCAGCCGGACTGACCCTGCCCACGCGCCAGCAGTAACGGCAGGAGCGTCGACGGATCGCTGTCGACACCGGCCGTCTGCGGCAGGCCGAGTAACTCCAGGATCATCGGGTAGATATCGATGTTCCTGAAGCGACCGATTCGCCGACCCGCCGGCAGCCGTGGTCCGGCAGCAAGGAATATGCCGTGCATGTCACGGGCCTCCGGCGCCCAGCCGTGATCACCTTTCGACAGGCCGCCGCCACGTCGCGGCATCACGCTGGCGCGAATATCGGCCTGGGCGATGACGTCGGGGAAGCGGGTGCCCGGCTCCACGCGCCACGCGTAGGGCGCTTCGCCCGGGATGATTGCCTGGCCGCGCTGCCAGCGTTCGTTGATCTCGTCGCGAATGATGCTGGCGCGCAGCGCATCAGGTTCGTCAAGGTAAAGGGAAACCGAGGAGCCGTGCTCGACGGTCGTGATGCCGTCGAGGTTGATGACGTCGGACAGGATGAACGGCGCGCTCGGGCGGTAGTTGGCCATACCGTGATCCGAGACGACGATGATATAAACGTCATCGGCAACGTCGAGGTCGGAGATGCCCTTAAGCATATCGCCGATATAACCATCGACCTCGGTAATCGCGTCAGCCATCGTTTCTGTGCCAATGCCATCACGATGGCCGGTGCTGTCGACGTGTTCGAAATACAGGGTGATGAGATGCGGGCGACTCTCCGCCGGCAGCTTCAACCAGTCGATGACCTGCTGCACACGATCGCTGCCGGGAATGCTGGCATTGAAGCGCTTCCAGTAGGTTGGCCGTATACCCTGGATGTCGGCCTCGGTGCCGACGAAGAAAAAGGCGGCGCTGACCATGTCGTTTTTCTCGGCCACCACCCACAGCGGGTCCCCGCCGTACCAGCGGCCGTCGCTGACCGCCTCCCGATCGCTCAGGGTGTATCGCCGTTCGCGGGCATCATCATAGAAGGTGTTATCGACGATCCCGTGTCTTCCCGGGTAAAGGCCTGTCGCGATCGAGTAGTGGTTTGGGAACGTCAGGGTCGGGTACACCGGCAACAGCGCCTCGGCGCTTAATCCGGAGGACGCGACGCAGTCGAGCGCCGGCGTATCGTGGAGCGACCGGTAGTCATGGCGGAAGCCGTCCAGCGAAACCAGGATGACGTAGGGTGTCGCGCGATGTCGGGCGGCGTTCGTACCGCCGCTGCCGCCCTGCTGAGCCTGCGCGGCAGCGATTAGTGCGGGCAGCAACAGCAGCCCCAAAAAGCATCGTCTCAGTGTCGTTGTCATAGTCGTTAAGAGCGCCTGCCGGCAGTCCGATTCCTCAGCCGCGCGCCGTTTTGGCATACGAAATGCGTTTAGTGGCGGTGGCGACGACACGTTACTATGAGTGCCCGATAGCTGCACGCCACCGGACGTGACCTATGCGCTTTCAGACGTTGTTAACCGCCGCAATCCTGCTCGCATGGTTCATGGCGCCGGGTGCGGCGTTGGGCCAGGACACAGTGGACGAGGAGTCGAGCGACGCCGGTCCCGAGGCCGACGTCTTTACCGAAGAACCGGCGCCGCAGGACCAGCCGGTCGCGAGGCGGCCGGCGGCGGAAGACGGCGTCATAAGGATTTATATCTCGGCGGACCTGGCGGGGGTTGCCGGTGCAGTTACCGGTGAGCAACTCGGTCCGGACGGCTTTGAATACGAACGCTTTCGCGAGTTCATGACCGCTGAGGTAAACGCGGCCATCGACGCGGCACGCGCCGCCGGCGCGGACGAGTTCCTGGTGAGCGACGCTCACGGGAACGGCCAGAGTCTCCTGATTGAGCAGCTGCCGGACGACGTCATGGTCGTGCGCGCCTCGCCGCGGCCGCTAGGCACGATGGACGGCATCGACGAAAGCTACGACGGGGTGATTCTCCTCGGCTATCACTCGAGCACATCCAACAGCCGCGGCGTGCGCGCCCATACCTTGTCCAGTGACAACGTCACCGAGCTTCGCCTCAACGGCATCGCCATGTCCGAGGGCAGCCTGAATGCGGCTATCGCCGGGTCGTTCGGGGTGCCGGTCATCCTCGTCACGGGCGACGATGTTGCCGTCGCCGAAACCCAGGTCATCATCGGTGACGTTGAGGGCGCCGTTGTGAAGTGGGCGCGCGGCTTCCAGTCGGCCCGCACGCTGACGCCGCAGGCCGCCCAGGAGGTCATCCGTACCCGAACGGCCTCCGCCATCAGCCGCATCGACGAGTTCCAACCCTACGTGCTCGAACCGCCGATCGAGGTCGAACTGTCCCTGAAGCACTACCGCCCGGTGGAGCTCCTCGACTATTTGCCCAACGTGGAGCGCGTAAACTCGCACACCGTACGCTTCGTGGCCGAGGACATGGAACAGGTGTCCCGATTCCTGACCTTCGTCCTCAACTTCAAGGTCGACCTTCAGCCCTGAGAGACCTCACCCTATGAGCAAGACCGATCGACGCCTCACTTTCACCACCGCCCTCGTCGCTGTTGGCATCACCGCTTGTGGGCCCACCGAGGAGCCACCCGCGGGGACGGCCATCACCAACGTCACGGTGATCGATGCC
Source organism: uncultured Woeseiaceae bacterium (assembly GCA_964522355.1). Classification (GTDB taxonomy): domain Bacteria; phylum Pseudomonadota; class Gammaproteobacteria; order Steroidobacterales; family Woeseiaceae; genus JBFGFX01. Next base: position 7,487 of record CAZFVT010000102.1, read on the forward strand.
GTCAATGGCCTCCGTGAGGGGCAGACGGTGATCTTCGACGGCGATGAGATCCTTGCCGTGCAGCCGGCCTCCGAACCGGTAAACGCCGTCACCGAGATCGACGGCAGTGGTCAGTTCCTGATCCCGGGTCTCTGGGATATGCACGTGCATCTGACCTACGACGACGCGTTCACCGAGAGCATGCCGTCGATGTTCCTCGCCTACGGCATTACCAGCGTGCGCGACACGGGCGGTCTCATTCGCAAGATGCGCCCGGTGATCGACGCGATGCGAGCCGAGGACGCGGTGGCGCCCAGGGTTTTCTTCTCGGGCCCGCTGCTCGATGGGCAGTACGTCGTTTACGACGGTGAGTCGCGGCCGGAAATCGGCACCCAGAATGCCGGGGTTGAAGCCGCCTGGGCCAACGTCGAGGCGCTGCACAACGAGGGCGTCGACTTCATCAAGATCTACGAGATGGTTACTCCGCAGGTGTTCGAAGCGCTCCACGCGGCGGCCGCGGAGTACGACCTGCCGATTGCCGCACACGTACCACTGTCGATGCGCGCTCGCGGTGCCGGGCCGCAGGTCGACTCCATGGAGCACCTGAGAAACGTGGAGCTCGACTGCGCCTCGAACGCCGCCGAACTGCATGAAGAACGACTGGGAACGCTCGCGGCGCACGACGGTGGTCCGGGCTTTGAGCTGCGCTCGTCGATGCATTCCGCGCAGCGTCTGCGGGCCATCGCGGCCTACGACGAGCGCCAGTGCGCTGAAACCATCGCCAGCCTGCGCTCGACGACCCAGGTTCCCACCCTGCTGTTGAACACGCTGAGTCTGTTCCCGCCCTTCGTACGGCAGGACTGGGACACGGTGCTCGACCGGGTACCCGCAGCGGCCGAAGCCGACTGGCGCGCGGCCACCGCCCGCTGGCTGGCCCGCGAGGACCAGCCCGACACCACCTTCGGTGAATGGAGCGTGGACCTGGTGGGCCGCATGAACGCGGCCGGCGTGCCTATCGGTGCCGGCACCGACACGCCCATTGGCTTCGCGCTGCCGGGTGACAGCCTGCACATCGAGCTGGAGCGGCTTAACCAGGCCGGGATGAGCCCTGTTGAAGTGCTGGAGGCAGCGACGATCCGTCCGGCAAGTTTCTTCTCGCTCGAGGAGGAGATGGGGCAGGTGGCAACCGGTTTTGTCGCGGATATGCTACTGCTGGGTGCCAACCCTCTGAACGATATTCGGAACACGCGAAGTATCGTCCGCGTGATCTCGGCCGGTCGCGTTCTGGAACCGTCTGCACTGTTGTCTGACGCGCTGGCTCGATAGGCGCAATTCCGAGCGTTCACCAGCGCGCTGTTCCCACCCACAGATAGCGCAACTCCCAAACCCACGCCACGCCTGCGATTCAAGGAACATGGGTTCCTTGCCGGGGGAATCAGGTAACGCATCCGGACGATGAGCGTGTCGTCCGACGCTGCCGGCACGTCATCAATTCGTAATATTCCTGTCACTTCCGCTAAACAGAAAAAATCCAGAATCTCGCCTCTGATACGCCCGCCGAGGGGACAGCTTCCCGGGAAACACAGGGACTGTTGCGGGCGAAATGCAACAACACGTTTAAGAACTACGACAACAACGACACCTAGATTCTGACAAGCGAATCCCGAACACACTCGCTTTCCCTTTTTGGAAGAGGACGCGCAGCACGCTGCGCCCAGCAAGAGACGACCTGGAGAAATCTGATGAAGCGTAATCTTCTGTTCACCGTTGCAGCTGCCGGCTTTGCCCTCGCAGCCTGCGAGAGCGGCGACATCAACATTCAGCCGCAAACCACGGTTGAAAACAGCAACAACACGGTGAATGAAGGTGGCGGCGGTCCGGTAGGACCCAACCCCTGTGCCACGATCACCTCGAGTGGTACCCCGGTTCAGGGCACCTACGACGGCACCAACTGCACCTATCCCGACGTTGTTGGCGCAGGTAACAACCTGACGTCCAACCTGCGTATCGACGCTCTGCCCAATGGCGGTGCGCACATCTTCTCCGGCTCCTTGTTCGTCGGTAACACGTTCAACACCGATGCAGAGCTTGCGGCGGCCGGCATTTCAGAGGGTGGTGACGGCCCGACTCTGACGATCGAGGC